>WTAK01000378.1 GCA_013139625.1 Candidatus Delongbacteria bacterium
CAAAGAGGATAATAAAGTTGTTAAGAAAGTAACTGGGACCGCCCCTGAGAATGGATCACTGAAAAGAATTCCAATTTCATTGAAAACCAACGGTAAAACACTGAAAACAACTGAATTCATTATTTCAAAACTCCCTGATGAAAAGAACATCTATAATAACTCCCGAAAAGTATTTCAAAAAATTTCAAAAAATAAGAAAAATATTATTGTTGTCTATGGCAATCTATCTTTGGATCTGAAATTCTTTTTAGATATTCTTACAAAAAATAATATCAGTTATTTGTTGCATAGTTCGAATAATAAATTAACTTCTATCAATGAAAATGATTTTGACCTGATCGTTCTCTATTCATACCCGAATAGAAGAAGGAACCTGCAATTAGATAACTTGATAGAAAAGTTCCCTGCAAAACTAATCTTCATCACAGAAAAAACAGATCGAAACAAACTAAATGCATTATCCGACTTATATCTAGGCAATCTGAGCCCAATATATCGTAAAGGTTTCATTGCAAATAATAAAGATAATTTAAGCAGCTATTTATATTCGTATGAAGAAGAATTTATAAACTTAAACGGACTTCCTTCTATTGAGTACGATGCAGGATTTATTCCCGATGAAAAAAAATATTATCCTATAGCTGATATAAGCTCAGATAAGTTAAACCATGTTGCCTATCAATCAGTAAACACTTCAGGAAAAACAACTCTTGTAAATATGAGATATTTTTGGAGAGCTTTTTCATTCTTTAAAAATAATACTGTAAGCCCTGAACTTGAAAAATTCTTCTTGAATATAATTGAACATTTATCAATTGATAAAATATCTGAAAACATCAAGATCTCTGCCGAAAAATCCGTATTTACGAGCGGAGAAAAAATTAAATTTAAAGGTAAGATATTTGATGACAACTTTAATTCATTAAAGAATGAAGTTGTCAAACTATCAGTGATTGAGAATGATGCGGAAGCGGAGTTTGCTTACTCTGAAGGTAAATATTCAACTGAATTAAATTTAACTGACCCCGGATTATACACTGCGAAGATATCACTTTATAAGGACAATAAAGAATTTATATCTATAAAAAAAGAATTCAAGATCATTGAGAACAACTTGGAACTTTCCACTCTTGGAGCAAACATAGATCTTATGCAAGATATCGCAGACAAAACTAACGGGAAGTTGATACCTCTCTCTGAAGCTGAAGATTACTTTGACACTATAAAAGGAAAAAGTAAAATAGTTACTGAGAATATAAAAATAAAATTAGTTAAGAATATTTACTTTTTCATTTTACTTATCGTATTATTCTTAATAGAATTAGGGTATAGAAAATACAAGGATCTGTTGTAATGTAAGGGCGTTATTTATAACGCCCAAAAAGAGGAATAAAAACATGGCTAAAGATAAAACTAAATTCGTTTGTACCGATTGTGGATATGACACTATAAAATGGCTCGGCAAATGTCCTTCGTGCCAAGCATGGGGAACATTGAAAGAGTTTAAGGAAAGTAAGATCAAAAATGTACCTAAAACTTTAATTCAGGATAATAAACCTATTAAGCTTAAAGATATCAAGGTGGATAAGATCGCAAGGATCCAGACTAATATCTCTGAATTAGACAGAGTTATGGGTGGTGGTATTCTTTCAGGAATGGTAACACTTATTGGTGGTGACCCCGGTCTAGGGAAATCAACACTTATGCTACAACTTGCAACGAACTTGAATGGAAATAATATATCAACTTTATATGTATCCGGAGAAGAATCTCTGCATCAGATAAAACACAGATCACAAAGGATCGACTCAGCAAATGATTCATTTTATATATTCTGTGAAAATAACCTTGAGAAGATCTCTGCATGGATCGAAGATAATAAGCCTGAAGTAGTTATCATTGATTCAATTCAAACTGTTTATGATCCAAATACGGAATCAACTCCGGGTTCTGTAGGACAGATCAGATCCGCAGCGGCGAGACTTGTTATGTTGGCGAAGCAATTGAACATTTCTTTCTTTCTAGTAGGTCATGTTACCAAGGATGGAGCGATCGCCGGACCGAAGATAATTGAACATATGGTTGATACAGTTCTTTACTTCGAAGGAGACAGATATCATCGATTCAGAATTTTAAGAACGATCAAGAACCGATTTGGCTCAACAAATGAGATCGGAATGTTCGAGATGAGAAAAGAAGGTCTTATCGAAGTAACTAATCCTTCCCAGTATTTTTTAAATGATGAAAGTACCCAGAATACAGGTACATCTATCACTGCATCAATGGAAGGTACAAGACCATTTCTGATTGAAATTCAGGCTTTAGTTTCAGATTCGAACTTTGGAAATCCTCAGAGAAATTGTGTTGGCTTTGATATTAAGAGATTAAGTAAGATACTTGCCGTACTTGATAAAAAAATTGGAATGCATATTTCGAATCAGGATGTTTTCCTAAATGTTACTGGTGGTGGAAAATTGAATGATCCAGGAGCAGATATGTCAGTTGCAATGTCTTTAATTTCTTCTTTTAGAAATATTGTAATACCTAAAAAAAGTATTTTCTGTGGTGAAGTTGGACTAAATGGAGAGATCAGGGCTGTCAATGGTATTGAGCAAAGGATCAATGAATCTATTAAACTTGGATTTGAGAATATATTTATACCAAAAGCAAATAAAAATGAAACGAAGAAATTTTCTAAGCAAGTGACTTATGTGAGTGATCTAAATGAGTTGCTGAGTTATATAGTGTAGTGGGAATTAGCCACTAGGGGTTAATTTGTTTTGTGCTAATTCTACCGCTTTATGTAGTTTTTCTTTTAGTAACTTTTCAGGAAGTAGCTCTGTCCAATATTCTGAAACTTTAATATTACTTTTACTTAATTGCAACAGCTCTACATGTTCATCATTTTTACCTGTACATAAAATCAAACCAATCGGTGGGTTTTCTCCTTCTAACATTTCATATTTTTCAAGATAACGTAGATATAGTTCCATTTGTCCTTTAAATCCTGCTTCAAATTCACCAATTTTCAAATCAATTACAACAAGACATTTAAGCCTTCTGTGAAAAAAAAGTAGATCTATTTTATAATCACGTTTATCAATAGTAATTCTTTTTTGGCGAGCTAGAAAAGCAAAATCATTTCCAAACTCAATAATAAATTGCTGTATCTCATTAATAATAGCGGTTTCAAGATCTTTTTCTGAATAAGTATCTTTTAAGCCCAGAAAATTAAGGAAATATGGATCCCTGAACACAAGATCAGGAGTTATCAGTTGTTTATCTTTAAGTAATTTTAGTTCGTTTTTTATAGTTTGTTCCGGTTTCTTTGATATAGCAGTTCTTTCATAAAGCATTGACTTAATTCGATCTCGTAATATTCGTACACTCCATTTCTCAAGTTTACACATTTCAATATAGAAATCTCTTTTTAGGTTATTATCCATAAACATGAGTAATCTAAAGTGAGACCAACTCAATTCTCTACACAGTGTGCATAGAATTTGTTTATTCGGAAAAGCATCCACTAAATTAAAACAGTGGCGTAATTGTTGTTCACTCCAACCTTTCCCATATATTTCAGTTAGTTTTAAACTTAAATTAGCTATAATTCTCTTGCCGTATTCAGCTCTTTTATTATTTAAAATATCAGTTTGGATTCGTTTTCCGATATTCCAATAAAGTAATGTTAGTTCGGCATTAACATTTAATGCAACATTGTGTCTGCTCTTTTCTATTAGTAGCTTTACATCTGTAACAAGAATTTGAGAAATATTTAGTGGATTTTCATTTTTTTTCACAACATCACCTTCCTTTTTTTTATGCCTACAAAAGAAAGATATAATGAGCACAGTGTCAAATAGTGACCTTTTGCTGTTAAAATGATATTTTTTTTATTTATTTTCAATTTATAGCATTTGACAAATCAACTCCAAATGCTTAGGTTTTTGAATCCGTTATAAATTGGTAAACAGTAATGTTGAAAACTCTTATCTCAATATCACTTACTTTCTTCCTAATCATTACATTTCCAATAATGATCCTTTCCAGTTTCATGGGTTTCATTTCAGAGACAATTGCCACAAGTGCAACTTGTATAGCTTTCCTATCCATGTATTTCGGATTTGCATTCCTTTTATTCAAGATCAGGCTTGATAAAAAATTATTCTTAAAAATTTCCATATCTCTTTTTGCTTTATCCCTCATCTCTACTGTAATAAGCGTATCTTTAATTCCATCAGAAGATACAAATAATAAGTTTGGATTAAAGTCAGTCTATACATCAGATAATAAACCTATATTCTGCCTTATAACAAAGCTGATCCGAGAAATAGATCAGGTTAAATTTGGATCAACACTAATCCCTTTCGCAGATGAGTTTATAGATAAAGAAAAAGGAGCAAGGTTAAAGAATTATATAATCGAAGCTTATACTGATATGCAGTCATATTCCGATTTTGTAAATGTTGGTTCAGTTACACATCATGCACTATTTGAAATTTTAGGTGCTAAGTTTGATTCTGGGCACATCTATGTTTATACACCTGAGCATGATGAAACAGAAAAACTACCTGTCATACTATTCTTACATGGTTCACTTGGAAATTTCAAAGTATATCCATGGGTACTCAAACAATTTGCAGATAAATATAAATATGCTATAGTTGTACCCACTCATGGAGAAGGTAATTGGGATTTGAATAATGGAGTATCTGTGATTGAAAGAGCTAGGGATTACTGCGTAAATCAATCTAATATGGACGAAAACAGAATTATACTAGTCGGATTGTCTAACGGAGGATTGGGAATAACAAGGACAGCAATGAAAAATCCTGAATATTATCAAGGTTTAATATACATTTCATCAATTTTGGAAAGTAATTTAATTTCATCAGATAAATTTTTAAATAATTTGAAAGAGAAACCAATATTAGTAATACATGGCACTAAAGATGAAAGAATTCCGAAGGCAATGATGGATGATGCAATTGATATCCTTAATGCTAATCAATTAAACTCAAAGATTAAATATTTTGAAAATGAAGATCATTTTTTGTTCTTATCGAAAAAAGATGAATTACTGGATTTGATGTATAATTGGATTGAAGGGAAATAGATAACCGTCATTCTGAATTCATTTCAGAATCTTGATTTACAACATCATTAACTCTCACAAATTTAAAATAATAATTATTGACAAAACAATGGCAAATTGTTAGTTTTTTTTAATACTGATTATCGTATCAAAAAATATACAGGTGGAATTAATGAAAAAAAAGACAAATGATTTAAACAAAATTCAACAAAAGGCTAAAGAACGAACCGTTAGAACTCAAAATATCGAATATGATCTTGAAACTCTCGTAAAAAAAATTAAAAAGGGCATTATTAAGCTAAATCCTGACTATCAACGAAAACATAGATGGTCAATTGGTTTTTCTTCAAGATTAATTGAAAGCCTTATATTAAATATACCTATTCCCATTGTTTACATTTCTCAAGATGTAGATGTTGACGAAGAGATAATAGA
>WTAK01000203.1 GCA_013139625.1 Candidatus Delongbacteria bacterium
AATTTCACGGTACTGAACTTTATGATGATTATACTTGTATGAGGGATGATTCAAGAAAAGAAAAAGCAGTTATGGACCTAATAAGAGCTGAGAATGCATATTCTTTGGCTAACATGTCGTCTTTGACAGAAATAGAGAATAATATTCTTAAAGAAATTACCTCAAGGGTCGATTTTACAGATGTGTCAGTTCCTGTAAAGGATGGTGATTACTATTATTACTCGAGAGATATTAAAGAGGGGCAGTATCCACTGCAATGCAGAAAATACTTAAAAATGGATGTTAAAGAAGAGGTGATTCTCGATCTTAATGAGATTGCCAAAGGTAGTAAATATTTTGAGCTAGGTGAGTACAGCATCAGTCCCGACCACCATTATCTGGCATATTCAGTCGACACTACCGGTGATGAAAACTACAGCTTGTATGTGAAAAATCTTAAAACAGGGAAGCTCTTCGGGGAAGTAATTGAAAAGGTCAGTCAGGTAGTTTGGGCAGAATTAGACGACACATTTTTTTACACGACTGTTGATGAATCTAACAGGACAAATAGTGTATGGATGCATATTGTCGGAACGAATGAGGACACTGACACAAACATATTCCTCGAAAATGACGAATCATATTTTATGTGGATACAAAAAACTAAAGATAAGAAATTTATTCTTATCGGCACAGCCAGCTATAATACGTCCGAGATGTATTATCTGGATAGCACTGATCCAATGGGAGACTTTGAACTAATATCTCCTAGAGAAGAAGGAGTAGAGTATTATGTTGAACACCAGGGGACTGATTTTCTTATCTATACAAATGCTGATGGGGCGTATAATTTCAAGATAATGAAAACAAAAGACAGTGAGTCGCATAGAAATGAATGGAAAGAGTATGTAGGTCACAGTGAAGATACATATATAGGTGATTTTGAGATATTTAATAAATACATGGTATTGAGTGAGATAAAGGATGGTAAGAAGGTAATCGGTATAATTGACCATCTCGATCAGAGCAGCAAGGAAATAAAGTTTGATGACAACTGCTATAATGTATATCTTGATGAAAATCCAGAGTATGATACTGAGAAACTGCGCTACATGTATGAGTCCCTTGTAAGCCCGTATTCTGTTGTAGATTATGATATGAAGACAGGTAAGAGGGAAATTCTAAAGCAGCAGAAAGTCGTCGGTGGTTACGATGAGACAGAGTATGGTACAGAAATGATCTATGCCCTGTCACATGATAATAAAAATATCCCGATATCACTTGTTTATAAAAAGTCATTGTTGAAAAATGACGGGAGTAACCCAATTCTATTGGACGGTTATGGAGCTTACGGAGATTTCTTTAATCAGGACTTTTCAATACCCAGAATCAGTCTTCTTGATAGAGGTGTTATCTATGCTATAGCGCATGTAAGGGGAGGAATCGAAAAAGGTAAGCAGTGGCATATAGAAGGAATGTTGAAAAATAAGAAAAATACATTTAAGGATTTTATATCGTGTGCTGAATATCTGATAGAAAAACGATATACTTCTTCTGATAAGCTTGTTATCACGGGAGCAAGTGCCGGAGGTCTTCTTGTAGGTGCAGTTCTTAACGAAAGACCGGATATCTTTAAGGCTGCTATACTCGATGTTCCTTTTGTAGATGTGATAAATACTATGGCTGATCCTTCTCTGACATCAGTCGTGACCGAATATGACGAATGGGGTAATCCAGCCGTAAAAGAAGATTTTGAATATATGCTTTCATATGATCCGTATCAGAATATAGTGAAGCAACCATATCCTGAGATCCTCGTCAGGGCCGGTTTCTACGATCCAAGGGTTAACTTCTGGGAACAGCTTAAATGGGTCTCAAAAATAAGGGAAAACAATACAGCAGAAACAAAAGTACTTCTGAGTATCGGTATGACAGGACATAGTGGGTATTCTGGGAAATATGATCTGTATCGTGAAATAGCTAATACTTACTCATTCATTCTTTATCATATGGGTATTAATCGATAAATTTGTCAGAATCATACGGAATAATTTTGTGTTAGGGAAGTGTGAACTAACTATTCTAACTTTTTTTTATTCTTCATATATAAATATTCTTGTTTATCCATATCTTCTGCAATCAGTTTAATTAAGAGATTGTCTTGATTGTAAATATTAGTCAGTAATTCTTTATACTCCGAAAGTATGTTTTCATATTTAGAATATTTTTCCTCATAAATCAGAGTTTCTGAGGCACATTTTAGTCGGTGTAAAAGAAGTACTTGTAAATAAGGTTTTATAGGAGTGTTTTTATTTAAGAAGTATTTAATACTATCTGCTTCTGCTAAAGGGCATTCACTCATTCCCTCCCATTCGTAATATAATTTAAAATTTTCAGCAAAGTCCGCTCCTAATGAATCAATATTTGGAATAGATAATATAGAGTAAATAGCTTTTTCAATATATCTTTTTTTAGAAAGACCTGCTTCATATATAAATCTATCAACAACAACAGTTTCCGATTTTAACTTGGTTTTATACAAAGATCTTCTTGTTATGTAAGAGTCAATAACCTTTTTTATATTATCAGGTAGTGTTACTAAATTAATTGTATCTATGTATGAACTATTATACGTCATTGATTTATATAACTCTCCTTTAAAGTCAACTTTGCTATCAAATTGAGCTTTTAATCCTAAGTTAATAATTAATAGTGAAATGAAAATCAGTTTAAATGTATTCATACTATTCTCCTATAATTAATTTAAATCTACACTTCCTCAAAACTTTCCAAAATCCGATGCCCTAACGCCTTCACTTCATCACTGACTTCTACGATGTCAGCGATTTGAATTACGGTCATTC
>WTAK01000471.1 GCA_013139625.1 Candidatus Delongbacteria bacterium
GATTTTATCATTCAATATTTTTGCAGTTAAATATTCGTCTTTATCTGCTTTTTGTATCTTATTGAGTGGATCTTGACCGATAGTTATTAAAACAAGATCCCCGGGATGAAAAGCGTCATTAATACAACCTGCCGCATTAGTTAAGATAATATTTGTTATACCAAGTTCCGATATAACATTCACAGGAAAGACGATTTCTTCATAGCTATATCCTTCGTATAGATGAACTCTCCCCGAAAGTACCAGGATCTTTTTATCATTGAGCTTACCAACGACTATCGACCCGCTATGCCCTCTAACGGTAGAAATTGGAAAATTAGGAATATCTGAAGTTTTTATTGTTTCTTTTTCTGATAAACTCTCTGTAAAAAAAGCAAGTCCACTGCCTAAAACAATTGCATATTCAATCCCGTCAGTGTTGATCTTATTTCTTATGTATTCAACTGCTTTTTCAATTTTCAATTGTCGATTATCCATTGTAAATTGTATCTTTATTTTTACTTGTGAATAAAATACATTATTTATAACTTAGAGTAAAGAAATTAATAAATGTTCGGTGCATCAATGAAAGATGAAATCTCATCAAAGAAGAAAACTCTTCGGAAGCAGATAAAATTAATTAAAAGATCCTTATCTTCTGATGATAGAGCAATTCATTCAAATACTGTTATAAGAAAACTTGAAGAGAGTGTAGAATTTAAGAATTCTCACACTATTTTTATCTATTGGGCTATGGATGACGAGGTTGATACCAGAGAATTTATTATTAAATGGTACAAGAAAAAAACATTTATTTTACCTACTATTGATGGTGATGATCTAATCTTGAAAAAATTTTCCGGTATAGATTCGTTAAGAGATGGTGACCTATACGCTATTCCCGAGCCAAAAGGAGAGCCTTTTGAGACCCTAAACGATATTGACTTGGCGATCATACCCGGTGTTGCGTTTGATAAACAGAACAACCGTATGGGTAGAGGTAAAGCATATTACGATAAAATACTTAGGAAAATAAAAGGAAGGTCTATCCTAATTGGAATCTGCTTTGATTTTCAATTGGTGGATGAAGTTCCTGTGGAAGAACACGATATAACTATGAATAAGGTAATTCACTCATGATATTTGAAGACTTCTTTGATATTTCACCAGAACAATTAGATAGGATAGCTGAAAAGATCTATCAGAACGAATGCGCTCGTAAAAGGGAATATCTCGTCTGGTGGAGTGAAAATGAAGAATTCCCATCTCTTGGGATCGGACATTTTTTATGGCTTCCTAATGATCTTAAAGTACCTTTTGAACCATCATTTAAAAAATTTTTAGATGTTTGCATTTACGATGATATTGAGATTCCTGAGATATTGAAAAATTATAGCAACGGATGTATTTGGAACAATAGAAATGAATATCTTGATCCGAAAAACTCTAATCAAATTGAAGAAATAAAAGATTGGCTCGAAAATACAAAAGATTTTCAGGCAGAATTTCTTTATCAAAGAGCTTTAAATATGCTTGAGGATATTATTGATTATGATCCTGCGACTATGATCAATATTGAAAAACTTCTCGCATCGGATATTGGTAAATTTGTTGTCATTGACTATATTAATTTCAAAGGTTCGGGGTTGAATTTTAAAGAAAGGTACGGTACGCAGGGATGGGGATTACTTCAAGTTATTCAGGGTATGGGATTTAACCCGGATCCAGTTGATGAATTCATTAAATCAGCTATTGCAGTTCTAGAAAATAGAATAAAGAACTCTCCTCCTGAGAGAAATGAAGAAGTATTCCTAAAAGGTTGGATCAAACGCTTTGAATCATATAAAACATTCTAATTTTGAGGTAATAATAATGAAAAAACTATTATCAATACTAACACTTTTCTTTTTCCTTTATTCTTGCTCGGTAAGAACGTTGAAAGAAGTACCGAAGCACAGAGCTGCCGAAATTAGCAGGAATAATATTGTTGTCATACATTATAACGATTTTACTTTTACTTTAGAGAGTGCCGCTATAGAAAGATTACACCTAACCGGATATTTAAAAAGTTATAATAAAAGTGAAAATAAGGAACAGCTTTACAAAGAACTACATTTATACATTAATCCTGAGAAAAAAATTAGATACAAGTATAATGAAAAGTTTGCTATTCCTTTAGAAAAGATCACAAAAGCCGAAGTATACGAATATAATACTGCAAATGCTGTAGGAAATGTTACTATAATACTTTCTGCGGTTGCAGGTATTGGATTTGCCGTATTATTATTTATTTTTAGCGCATGGCCAGGGCCGGGATAATTAATTTTATTCTTGTAAGTGCTAGAGAAACTATTACCTTGAATTTTGAACAACATATTTATATATTGAAATATCTTTAAATGATTATATCAGAGGTTTATTATGATAAATATTGCTTTATGCGGTGGATATGGAAAAATGGGAAGAACTATTGCTGAGTTATGCACAGTTGGAAGTAATTTTAATATTTCATATATCATAGAAACTAATGACAAGTGCCTTCTTTCCAATATTGGGATCGGTATTAAGCTTGAGGATATAATTGATCATGATGATGTAGATGTCGTTGTAGATTTCACCTCTAAAGAATCCTGTCTTGAACGTATGAAAATAAGCATCGATAATGGCAAACCTTTTGTTACAGGTACGACAGGATTTAGTGATGAAGATATGGCAAAAATCAAGATCATGGCTGAAAAAGGAAAGGTATTTTATTCTCCGAATTTCTCACCAGGAATTTATATCCTTGGAAAAGCCCTACAACAAATATCTGAACTTGCAAAAGATGACTACGATATTGAAATGCTTGAAATGCATCATAATCAGAAAACTGATGCACCTAGTGGTACTGCACTTAAACTCAGAGATATTCTAGTTCAAAATTATCCTGATCACAATGTGATCTATGGCAGAAAGGGTGATTATCAGCCAAGAAGCAGAAAAGAGATCGCAATTCATACTCTCAGAGGTGGTGATGTGGTCGGTGATCATAAAGTGATCTTTGCAGGAAACGGAGAAAGGCTTGAACTTACCCATAGGGCAATATCTCGAAAGACATTTGCTTCAGGAGTATTGAAAGCTGTAGAATACATTGTTAAACAAAATGAAGATAGACTATATGGAATGGACGACCTATTTTAAAATATTATTGTTGGTTTTGATCGTAAGTATAACTTCCTGTACTGTGAAGATACCGGATATAAAGATCACTGGTGAAAAAACTGCTCTTGAGAATCAAGTCCTCGGGGAATATTCAAAGATCAAAGAAGATGCCTGGATGGTAGCATCGGAGAGAGGTGACGGTCAAATAAAGATCACTGCAGATAGAAAAGAAGTTGTAGAGGCCGTCAGAGATAGAGAATTCTTGAAAGATGATATGAATGAATTGAAATTAAAGGGATACTTGGGAGAAATAGTAAGTGGGCTATTAGAAGTTATTGATCCTGAGAAAATTTTAAAATTAGACAAAAAAGAACAAAATCGTATCGAGCTGCTATTGAAAAAAGAAAATAACGCTCGAATTTTGATAATGAAAAGAATTATAGAAACAGATACAAAATTTAAATCTTCTCCAAAAGAAGTATATCAGGCATTTTTTGTTATGAACCTTGAAGATTCTCCTGAGAAAACATTTTATCAGAATAAAAAAGGTAAATGGGTTAAGAAGTAGCATTAAAACGCTCGATGATCTTCTGCCCTCTTCTATAAAAATACGTAGTTTTAAAAAGCTCTTCCTGTGCACTATCCATATTAGCCAATAAATATTCTTTTATCTCTTCATAAAACCCAATAAATGGTGCTATTTTATCAACCTTTATTTTTGCCATCAAAGCAAATTCCATAAAAGGTATGATCGAATAAACATTGATCATTGCATAACCTGCAATATGAAGTTTCTTGGAAAGTTCAAAGATGGTATTTATCAGTTTTTCATCTTTAGTAAGCATGAATTTTGTAATGTTATATACCAAATAATCTCCAGTGATCTCAGGATTTTGAAATCTTTTTTCGATCTTGCCTATTACCTGATCCATAGGAGGGAGTTTTTTATTCTTTTTAATATAGTGCAGTAGCATCATCGGTGTTTCAAGTTGCAAATTACCATTTAATATTTCATCCATTTGCCCCGGTGACCAACGATAACAAATATTATGTTCGTAAAAAGTATCTAAACTTTCCTTATAAGCAGAATAAATATCTTCCGTAAGTACATTGTCATCATATAATGCTTTAATATCCGTTAAAGCTTCTTCTTTTGTAAATATTTCAGGATAGTATTTAGCAATCCTATCAAAATGTGTAAGTAATTTTGCTTCCGTTGAATGTCTAAAGTATAAATAAGCCTTTCTTATTATTTTTTTTGCAGATTTAAAATCCCCTGTTCTATGGTAAAGAATAAACTCATTTGTCAAAAGTTCAATATATAATTCTAGTCTGTTTGTCTCCTTTGCCTGCCTTCTGACTTCTCGAAGTAAATTTATAATTTCTCCCAGAGGATAAAAAAGATTTATCTTTGTTGATACGACATCAGCAAGATCATCTAAGCTTAACGGTCTTTTTAATTTATCTGAAAGAAATATCTTCTTATTCTCAAAATATAATGCTTTTTCATAATCATCTGTATAGTAATAATAGTTTGCAAGTGTCTTCAAGATCAAGAACATACTTTCAGTATCTTTTTGCTTGTAGGCTATCTCTAATCCATAAGTTAATCTTTCACTATAATCTTGTTCAATATAGTCTCTTTCAGCAAATTTTGATAAAGTACTTAAGATATAAAAATAATTGTTATTGAATATTTTTTTAGAAACAAATACATCTATATAATCAGATATTCGCTCCTCTAAATGATTTTCCCATGGAATAACACCATAAACGATCTTGATTGTGTCAAGTATTATCTGATATTGAACGGATATATCTTTGTCCCTGTTAAAATCTTCTTCCAATACTTTAACAATTGCAACACCATCATCAAAATATTTCCTACTTGATAATAATTTATGTAAAATATCAAACATATCACCGTAAAATTCATCGACAGGCAAATTATCTTTATAAAATCCAAAGTTCTTTTTTACAAAAGAAATAATATTGTAGTCATAATAAAATTCATTATGCAAATATATCTTGATGCGAATAAATTTGAGCTTACTTTCAATATGCTTAATCTCATCTTTAAATTTCTTTCCTATTGATTTGATAACCTTTACGGCTTTTTCAATATCTGTCCCTTCCAGATAAAATGCGAAATTTAGTTCAAGGCGGAATTTCACTTCTACATCATCACAAAGCTTGATGCTATTCAGTAATAAATAATACAGATTGTCATTCGAGTCTTTTTTACGCATTACTTCAATATATTTATTCAAATTGCCTAATTCGGATATATTGATCCCACTTAAGACATATTTTATGAC
>WTAK01000370.1 GCA_013139625.1 Candidatus Delongbacteria bacterium
ACTCAGAATTGACAACCCACCACCCATTATTAACAAACCTAATAAGCCCTCACCTTTATCGTCTGCACTATAAACCTTAAGAAACCCACCAAAAGTAATAATAATGCCACCAATTTCAAATCCTCTATACAACATAACATTTTCCATATTACCCCAACCAGGCAATAAAATTGATTTTAATCCATTTTTAGCTACAGACAATTTCTCATTGTTGTATCGTATGTTTTCAGGTGTTTCTTGAGAATAAGTTAGATTTGTGATTGATAATAAGGCTAAAATTAAAAATATTTTGATGAGGTTCATATTTGCTCCATAAATAAGTCGTAGTTAAGCTTGATTGAGCCGAAAAGATATTAAATTATTTACAAACTAACAAGTTGATAAATCTTTTATTTTAAAATAGATTACAACCAATGAGTAATTTTTGTGTCTTAGCTTGTGTAAGGGTCAAAAAAGAGAAATGAATGACTGATAAAGAACTTATAGATGATTATGTAATCAACAGTGACAATTCTGCTTTTGAGGAATTCTTTAAAAAGTATAAGGATAAGATGTATGGGTTTATTTGTAGCAAAACCTATCCTGAACTTGCTGATGATATTTTTCAGGAAGCCTTTAAGAAATTCATCAATGTGATCTTTGAAAGAGAAATAGAAAATCCTAAGAGTTATTTATTTATGATAGCTTTAAATGTTATGAAGAATAGAGGGCGTAATAAATTCAAGGATTCTATTTCTTACGAGGATGAAATTAACTATGATGGCAAAACAGAACTTCCTGATGATATATCTGATTTTGAGACAGAATTCGATAAAGAACCTGATCTTGAAAAATTAAAAACAGCTATGAAAAAGTTGTCTAAAAACAAAAGTGAATTCCATAATGTATTGCACCTTCATATTTACTCAGGGTTTTCATTCACAGATATAGCTACGATAGAGGATAAAAGCAGGAATACTATTACAGGCCAATATTTATACGCTATCAAATATTTAAAGAAGTATTATGAGGAGATATTATGAAAATAAATGAGCTTGAGAATAAATTAAGAGAATTAGAGTATCCAAAAGCTCCTGAAAAAGTAAACTTAGATGTACTTAGTTTTGCTGAGACGCAAAGTAAGGAACGCAGGAATGCGTTCCACGATAATAAAAACAGGAAAAATATACCGATATTAGATAAGTTCTTACTTTCTATCGTTGGCTCTATTCCTTTTATCGAAATATTTTGGCTATTTAACGAAGTATTTGTAAAGAAAAATAAAATCAAATTACATTTGTAATAAGGAGGATAAGATGGGGTTCAAGAAGACATTTAAAAAATATAAAGTTCTATTCATTGCTTTATTGGTTCCGATTGGATTAGCAGTTGTTACCGGATTATTTTATTTGGCAGGGATCTTTATTCAATGGCTTTGGGCTGAAACGATTAGTGATATTTTCGCAGTGAAAGAGATAAGTTTTTGGCAGGCAATAGGTTTATTGGTTCTGTGTAAAATACTATTTGGAAGTACTTTTTCAAGTTCAAGTAGCTCAAGCAGTTCTTGTAAATCAAGCGATTGTTCTTAAAAATTCACAGCAAATCCGATCCTAATACCATTGTTCTTTGGATTATATGTTGGGGACATTGATATCCTGTATTTTTCTCGGAGGTCCTCGTTATACTGTAAGGTAGTCACAAATGCATCAATAGGTGAGACTATATGATTCAAACTCATAGAAGTAAAACCAAAAGCTACTATAGCAATACCATTTTCAACATCATCACCCAGTTTGAACATACCAACTATCATAGATGTGAACCCAACCAATTCTATAGTTTTATACATCCAGGCTCTCTTCAAATTTCCCCAACCCGGAAAAACTAAAGATTTAACTCCATTATCAATAGCAGATTGTTTTTCAGCTTTGTATTTCTGTCTGCCAAGTTCAGAGATATATTCATTCCTGGTCATACCTGCAACTTCCCACTCTGTGATATTGCCATTACTATCAGTAAAACCGTCAGTTCGATTTAAAGTAGTTACTTCTTTGATCTCTTTCAACTTTGTAGGCTCAGTTATTTTTTCTTTATCTAACCCGGCAAGTTCTTTAACAGCATTTTCGATCATGATAAATAGATCATCTTCAGAGCATTTTTTTCGATCAGTAATGATATTGTCATTCTCACTTGTTTCAACATCGATCATTTTAATCGTTAATGAATAGGTACTTCCAAGCCGACCGATTGATCCTGCAACGATCTTTTCGACACCAAGTACTTCACCCATCTCAACATAGCAAGAATTATCATCACAGACACCAGAAGCCTGAAATACCTGCTCACCCATGATCTCCTGCATGTTCTCTCTGTTCATAACCTTGAATTTTTCATATTTGAACATTTCTCCCCTTAAAGCATCGGTCAGTAGGGTAGAGAAGTGTTCTTCAAGACCAACATTCTTTAGGTCGATAACAGCAACAGAGATTTGCTGAGAATAAACTAGGTTTGATAGTAATAGCACTGCTAAGATAGTGTTAAAATATTTCATTGTTTCTCCGTTAATTGTACTTTTGAATTCACTGCTTCTCTCGTCATTTCTATGATCTTCCAATAAGGTGGACGATATCCATTATTTTTTTC
>WTAK01000478.1 GCA_013139625.1 Candidatus Delongbacteria bacterium
TTAGTCACTGCTCCTATAAATAAATATTCACTTCATTTAGGTGGATATAACTACCCAGGGCATACTGAATTTATTTCGGAATTACTAAGCGAAGATGATTTCTTGATGATACTTGATGGTGAGGTGATCAGAGTTGCATTAGTAACTACACATTTGGCTCTGAAAGATGTCTCTGAAAATATTACTTCCGATAAAATAATTAATAAAGGTACAATTTTATATAATACTTTGGTGAATGACTACAATATCAAATCTCCTAATATTGTGGTATGCTCATTAAATCCTCATGCCTCTGATAATGGGTTATTTGGCACTGAAGAAAAAAATGTTATTGAACCTGCAGTAAAAATATTAAATAAAAGTATTGGTGAAGGAAAATTTGTTGGCCCAATACCTTCCGATACTGCATTTACTAGGACTTATGTAGATAAAACTGATGCTTACTTAGTTATGTATCATGATCAGGGTTTGATACCATTAAAATTATTATCATTTGGAAGTGCCGTTAATTTTACAGCAGGATTGTCTTTGGTCAGAACTTCTCCAGATCATGGAACTGCTTATGATATCGCAGGTAAAGGAATTGCTGAAGTGAAAAGTTTTAGAAATGCTTTAGATAAGGCAATTCTATTTCAAAATAATAGAAAAAAGTAAAACTATTTTAAGTTTCTTCGGGTAATTTAAACATATCTTCACGAACTTTTATATCATTCGCTATTCTAACTCTTATTTTATGATGTTGTGTATAATCATCGTTAAGCTTTGCTAAAAATCGATCTAATTTATTATGATATTCCATTTGAGAAGAAACTGTACTAAAATTTAAATTATTCTCCATCGCTATTGTGTTTACATTGTATTTTATAACACCAAATTTTGTAGCTATAAAAACAATATCAACTTTTTCCTTTCTGATCAAATTGTAGCCAATACTGACTAATTTATTATCGTATTGAACATTTGTAGCATCTTTGTTTGAATGTATCTCTTCAAACTCTATTATACCTTCCTTGTGACAATATAATACGTCTGCCATATTGGATTTCATCGCCATGGCTAAGGGATATGTCGCAGGTTTTTTTTCATACGCTGATATCTGCTTTAATAGTTGATTCTTGATCACGATATGCTTGAAATGGAATTTTTTATCCTCATAGTTAATATGAGTATTTACTCCTATTAATATTTCTTCGTGAAACACTGAAGCATCATGAAGTATTGTTATGTTCACATCTCTCATCTTTTATCCCTCAATGAAAATAGATATTTTATAATTATAATTTATTATCACCATATATTAAATAATTATTTGCAATTAAGCAATATTTTTATATCTTATTTTTGTCGGAGCATATACCTATAAATTAGAAAAAGGAAACTATAATGAAGTTATATCTTAAAACATTTATTACTTTAATCTCTTTTACGATATTATTATCATGTTCCAAACCCGAAACAATTCAAAACACTGACTCAGTACAGAAGATCATATCTTTAGCTCCAAGTATAACTGAAACTCTTTTTCTTCTGGGAGCAGAAGAAAATATTATCGGTGTAAGTGAATATTCTAATTTCCCCGAAGAAGCAAGGTCTATCCAAATAGTATCAAGTATTACCGATCTGAACCTTGAACTCATTTTAAGATTAAAGCCTAATACTGCTTTTATACTACCATCTCAAACTAAGTTTCAAGAACAATTGATTGAAATGGGCATAAAATGCCATATCACAGACCAAAGATCTGTTGAAAAAATAATTACTTCCGTTCGACTTATCGGTAAAGAATTACAATTGGATAAAAGAGGAAAAATAGTCAGTGATTCCCTTTCAATGATCTTGAACAATGTTAGGGCAACTGAATCGCAAAATAAAGATATTCTGGTCAGCATCGGGAGAGATTTCAGCTCAGAAATAAGTTCAATCTACTCTACTGGAAAAGGAACTTTCTTAGATAATATTATCACTTTACTTGGTTATAAAAATGCTTTGGATTCCAACATCCCTTACCCAAAAATTTCTGCTGAAACTATAATTCGATTGGATCCGGATATCATTATTGATCTTTTGCCATTGACAGATCTCGAAGACATTATTCAGGCTAAGGGTTCCTGGAATTCATTATCATCTTTATCTGCTCTGAAAAACAAGAAAATATATCTGTTTACTTCAGATTACACCACTATCCCCGGACCAAGGATCTTTAAGTTCATACAGGAACTATCTGATACTCTTAAAAATATGTAAGGGACGCAGATCTGCGTCCCCTATCTCTAACTTATGAACAAATTTTTTGAAGAAAACACAGGATCCGAGGTCAAATGCACCCCTAATTTTCTCATACCAACTTCATCTCCCGGTGATGGAATATGAGTTATGTGGACTTCACATCTTGCGAGATCTTTCAAATGCTTTATTGCAGTTGCTGCTGTTGGATTTGTAATTGCACTAACACTCATAGCGATCATAATCTCTTCAAGATCAAGACTTACTACCTTACCTTTTAAAATATCTTTATTCAATGATGAGATCGCATCGATCACATTCTGAGGGATCAAATGAATATTATCAGGAATACCCGCAAGATGCTTCACTGCATTTATTACTAAACTGGCAGAAGCATGCATCAATCTGGAATTCTTACCTGTAATGATAGTTCCATCCATTAGCTCAATTGCTGCACCGCAGTAAATGCCATTTTCACCTTTATTACTTTGTTCTGCTTCTTCGGAAGCTTTTCTTGCTTCGACTAAAACATTTCTATCTTCAATTTTTGCACCGATATTATTCATGATAAGCATTGATCTTTCCACAGTTTCCTGATCTATCAATCCCAATGCGTATTCGCATGCTGATCTTAAATACCTTCTAATTATTTCGTGGTGAGAAGCGTGTTGTGTGGCATCATCATCATAAATACCGCTACCGGCTCTGTTAACACCCATATCAGTCGGAGATTTGTAGAATGATTCCTTCCCTGTGATTTTTTCAATGATCCTTCTTAATAGTGGAAAAGCATCTATATCTCTGTTGTAATTTACTGTCTTTTCATTGTAGGCTTCAAGATGATGATGATCTATCAAGTTCACATCTTTTAAGTCCACTGTTGCTGCTTCGTAAGCGATGTTAACTTTATGCTTTAGCGGTAAATTCCAAATTGGAAATGTTTCAAATTTCGCATAACCGGCTTTAACACCATTTTTATATTCATGGTATAGCTGACTCAAACAAGTAGCTAATTTTCCACTACCCGGTCCCGGTCCCGTAACGATCACTATGGGTTTGGATGTTTCTATGAATGGATTTGCTCCGTAACCTTCATCACTTACGATCAGGTCAACATCTGTTGGGTATCCTTTTGTAAATTTATGAGTATAAACTTTTACTCCTCTTCTTTCAAGTTTTGTCTTGAAAGCCTTTGCAGATGGCTGCTCTTCGTATCTTGTAATAACAACCGAAGTTATATCCATACCCCATTCTTTGAAATCATCAATGGTTTTCATTGCATCTTGATCATAAGAAATACCGAAATCTGCCCGGATCTTTTTTCTTTCGATATCTCCGGCATAGATACACATTATTATATCAATTTTATCTTTAAGCTTTTGTAGTAATCTCATTTTCACGTTCGGATCAAATCCAGGAAGTACTCTTGAGGCATGATAATCAAATAGTAATTTTCCACCAAATTCAAGATAAAGTTTATCATTGAACTTATCAACTCTCTTGAAAATCTCCTGAGTTTGTTCCTCTAAATATTTTTCATTGTCAAAACCTTTCTTCATTGGCATACTTTTCCCCTTTTGTAAAAAAAATTATTCTTATTTGAATAGAATACTTGTACTATAGAATTTATGATATAAAATATAAATTATCAACACCCATTTAAAATAAAAAACCCCGAAAAATCGGGGTTTAAAAAGCAATACGTACAGACGTACTACCAGTACGTCTCCTTTTAAAATTTAATCGCTGTAGAAATCGAAATAGTCTTTATGGTTTCATTCTTACCACTGATCTCACCATCTCCGTTCATATCTTCAAAAGTATATTTATAATCAAATATTATCGCAGTACCATCATTTACATTATAACCTATGCTATATCCCATAATAGTACTTGGTGTTTTCCATTCGGATAGATCAAGCACATTATCCTGCATGTAGTATGCTTTTGCCATAGATATTTTCGGAATCAATGTTTCACTTACAGCAAATTCTCCTCTTAGAGATTTTACCTCATAATCTGTTTTATCAGGATTTTCTCCTTTAAGGTCTTGATAATCACATTTAAGTGTAAACCAATCCCATGCATTAAATTGTAATCCAACGAATACACCATCAAGTGCAGGTGTATTTTTAAGAGTTTGAGCTTTTGTAACGAAAGTTTGTGTAGTTCCGTTATAAGTTGCTCTTTCCATTTCATAAGTCGGGTTGAAAAAACCGAATAAAAATTCACCATCTGTATGCCTATACTCAGCAGATAGCATAAATAGACCTGCTTTAATTCTGAATGCAGGAGCCGAATAACCCCATCCATAATCCTGAATTTGAGCATATTGACCATAAATATCTATATTCATAAAATCATTCTTAAAAATCGGATAACCAATATCTACTCCCCAAATAGTCACTTGCTCTTCAAGCTCAAGATATCCTTGTAAGTCTTCTCTTGTCAAAGTATCAATATCTCCACCCGCCCAAACTACTACAGAATCCGTATGAAGTGAATCTCCATTGAATAAGTCCAAATAAAAATCATATTCAGTTACCAGATTTTCATCATTCGGATATCTGTCTATCTCATTTGCATAACCGTCATCGTCATTATCTCTTAAACCATTAAATTGATTAAGATCAGTCGCATAAGTTGCACCAATCGCTAGATCACCCCACACTTTGTAAAATGCTCTCATTCCGAAAAGCATTCCCGGCTTATCCGTAAAAAGCTCCTTGTAGTTATTAACAAGTACTTCTCCACCGAAGTTCTCACCTTCAAAAGACATTTCCATACCAAGTCTCTTATATGCAGGATACTCTATCATGTTAGAATAACCATCTACAATAATATTATATCATAAGTATGTGTAATCTAGTCCACCTAGTCTGACATAGAATGGATCTCCTTTTTTCGCCCATCTAATGTAATAGATCTTATCCATGTAATCTCCAACTTCATCCCAGTCTTCGCTACGGATATTACCTTCTTCATCTATTAGAAGTTGAGCATCTAGTCCAAAACCAAATTTCCCGATCGGCACATCAAATCTAAAACCGATCTGCTGGTAGTTTTTCCCATCCATGCTTATTCCACCAATTATCGCTGTTCCTGAAACACCAGTATCACCATT
>WTAK01000278.1 GCA_013139625.1 Candidatus Delongbacteria bacterium
ATTTGTGACAACTGAAATATCTTGCAATTCTTCATCCCTTTCTCCTTTTTTTATGCCTACTAGAACAAGATACACAAAGCACAGTGTCAAATAGTGACCCTTTGCTCTAAATATTAAAATAATTTAAAAAAACTTGAAATAAATTCAGGGTGACGGAACAAGATTACGCCTGGTTTCTCGGGACAAGCCCAAGAATGACGATTATTTTCTACGAATAAATCGCAATAAATACACCTGCCGCAATAGCCGACCCGATTACACCCGCAACATTTGGTCCCATTGCATGAGCCAATAAATAATTCGACTTATCATGCTGCAAACCAAAATGATGAACAACCCTGGCAGAATCAGGAACAGCAGAAACTCCGGAAGCTCCGATCAGAGGATTGATCTTATCCTTCAAAAATAAGTTCATAAATTTTGCAAATAGCAATCCCGAAGTAGTAGCAACACAGAAAGATGCAAGACCTAACCCAAAGATCAATAATGATTCTGTAGTTACAAAAACTGATGCTTGAGTACTTGCCCCTACTGAAAAAGATAATACTATCGTAGCTGAATCAAGAATTGCATTACCTGCTGTCTTAGACAATCTATCGGTAACTCCACTCTCCTTGATAAGATTACCAAGCATTAACATACCGACTAAAGTGATCGATCCCGGTGCTATTAAAGCTGCAACTATGAAAACCATGATAGGAAAAAGTATCTTCTCTTTCTTAGAAACTCTTCTCGAAGGTTTCATTTTGATAAGTTTCTCTTTCTTAGTCGTCAAAAGTTTCATAAATGGAGGTTGTATTACCGGTACAAGAGCCATATATGAATAAGCTGCAATTGCTATCGGACCTAAAAGTTTGGGAGATAATATTGAAGCAATGAAAATCGAAGTTGGACCATCTGCACCACCGATTATGCCAATTGAAGCAGCAGAATATTGATCAAATCCTAGTGCTAAAGCTCCTAAGAATGTTGCAAAAATACCTATCTGAGCTGCTGCACCAAGTAATAATGATTTCGGGCTGGATATCAGAGCTGAAAAATCAGTCAAAGTACCGATACCGAGAAAGATCAACGGTGGAAAAATACCGACCTGAACTCCCCAATATAATAAACTAAAAACACTGTTCTGAGAATTCCCGTTCGCAATAGTATCATAAACACCTATAGGAAGTCCTGCCATATAAGGCATATTACCCATTATCACTCCAAAGCCTATCGGAAGTAATAATAAAGGTTCGTACTTTTTCACAATTGCCAACCAAATTGCAACCGCACCCAGCACGATCATGATAATATTATCAAGATGAATATTTGCGAAACCTGTATTTGAATATAAAAGGGATATAGTATCCATTGTAGTTTTTCCTGATTATTCTATTATTGCAAGAACATCTCCTTCAGAGATATTGTCACCATTTTTAACGTTAATTGATTTTATCACACCATCTTTAGTAGCTATAATATCATTTTCCATCTTCATTGCTTCCATGATCATGATATTCTGTCCGTCCTTAACTTTATCACCAACGCTTACTATAACATTTAATATCAAACCCGGCAGCGGTGATAGAACTTCTCCCGAGCCACCTGTCGATGGGGTATTTGTCTTTGGAGCAGATTGTATTGGATCTGATGTTGCCAAAGGTGTTAGAACCTCAGAAACTGAACCAAGATTTAATTCTTTTCCCAGATCTTTCAGACCTACAACATACTTTTTACCATTTACTTCCAAAGTAGCTTCTTTAGACCCGAATTCATTGATCTTTACGGTATATTCTTTCCCATTAATATCTAATTTTATTTCTTTCATTATTTTTCCTTTTTCTTTCCCTCTTTGAATGTTTTTGATTAAATCGTTTTGGGGACGACTGAAAGGCGTCCCCTACGATTAATTATCCATTATCAATTAATTTTACGATGACCCTTGAACAAATTTATCTTTGATTTTCCATGATTCACTTTCTTTTGTCTTAAAAGAAAGATCCGTCAGTTTTTCAGTAGAATATAGCCTTGTATAAAGTTCAACCGTTGTTGCAATAGCTATTATTATATCTTCAGGAACTTCTTCGTAAACTTTTCTTGCGTTTTCAGGTTTAGCCTTTTTCGCAGTCTTTGGTTTGAACATATAGTTAAATAAATAAAGTACCAGCATTATTGTCATCAAACCAATGAATACAACTATTATACCGCTCAATGCAACATCCCAACCGTTCATTCCATTTGCATTCTTTTTATTAATATTGGCTAAGCCATATAATTTTTCATCTTCTTTGACTTCACCCTTCCTGACGATTTCCAACTCTTTAACAAACAATTCTCTGTTCGATACATTCCCTTTTTGAAGAACTTGGATAACTGCTTGTTTGAATTCTTCATCAGTATAGCTACTCAAGATCGAATCTTTAGTCACTTTCTCAGCTGAAAAAACACCTGTTGTAAGAAAAATGAAGATCAATATGTAAATACTTTTTTTCAATTTATATACCTATAATTTTATAACGGCATGTTACCATGTTTCTTTGGAGGATTTGTATCTCTCTTGTTTTTCAGCATCTCTAAAGACTTTATCAATTTAAATCTGGTGAGTTCCGGTTCAATAATTCCATCAATGAAACCTTTTTCTAAAGCAACATAAGGATTTGCAAATCTATCTGAATACTCTTTAACCTTCTCTTTTAAAGTGGCTTCTGGATCTTCTGATGCTTTGATCTCTTTTCCAAAAACGATCTTACTTGCTCCTTCTGCTCCCATAACAGCTATTTCCGCAGTAGGCCATGCAAATACCATATCTCCTCTAAGCTGCTTGGAGTTCATAACACAATATGCACCACCGTAAGCTTTCCTAGTGATAACAGTTATCTTTGGAACAGTTGCTTCTCCGTAAGCAAACATCATCTTTGCACCGTGATTGATTATCCCATTGAATTCTTGAGCAGTTCCCGGCAAAAATCCCGGTACATCTTCAAATGTTATTACAGGAATATTAAAACAATCACAGAATCTTATGAATCTTGCACCTTTTACTGAAGCATTTGAATCCAGAACTCCTGCCATCACTTTAGGTTGATTTGCTACGATCCCGACAGATTTACCATTTAATCTTGCGAAAGCAATAAATATATTTTTAGCAAAATCTTTCTGCACTTCCATAAATTTACCACAATCAACTACCTTTGTAATAATATCTTTCACATCATAAGGCTTGTTTGGATTATCAGGTATTATAGAGTTTAACTGTGCGCTGATCCTTGTAGGCTCATCACCACACTCTATAATTGGAGATTCTTCATTATTACTCTGAGGAATATATGTAATAAGTTCTCTAATCCCTTCAAATAAAGAAGTTTCATCTTCACAGGTAAAATGCGTAACACCGCTTTTTTTACCATGAACATCCGCACCACCAAGTTGCTCTGCAGTAACTTTTTCATGAGTAACTTCTTCAACAACCTTTGGTCCGGTCAAGAACATATATGCTGTCTTTTTCACCATGAAAATAAAATCTGTCAAAGCGGGAGAATATACAGCACCACCAGCACAAGGGCCTACAACAGCACTGATCTGAGGAATGACACCTGAATATAAAATATTTTTGATAAATATATTTGTATAACCTGCAAGAGCATCAACACCTTCCTGAATTCTGGCACCACCTGAATCATTAATTCCAATTATAGGTGCACCGACTTTTGCAGCCATATCCATTACTTTACCAACTTTCTCCCCGACAGTTTTAGAAAGAGTTCCGCCGATCACAGTAAAATCGAAAGCATATACAAACACTAATCTTCCATGGATCGAACCATATCCAGTTACCATTCCATCACCGTAGAATTTCTTCTTTTCCATACCGAAATCAGTACAAGAATGAGTTCTCAGCTTATCTATTTCTTCAAAACTATCAGGATCGAGAAGAATATCAATTCTCTCTCTGGCAGTAAATTTACCTTTAGCATGCTGCTTTTCTATTGCTTCAATTCCACCACCGAGTTCAGCTTTTTCAAACTTCGCTTTTAATTCTAAGAGCTTTCTTTCATTACTCATCAGTTGGTCTCCCACCATCTTATTTATTCCTCAACTACTCTTACGTAGTAAGGATTGTCAATATATCTATGGTATATTTCAATATCAAGGTATTTTTTAATATTTTTTAGTATGTATAATTGTTAAGGTTTTCACAAAGTAAATTACGAAATGTTGCGAATATATGCAACTATCTAAATATTTGAATAGGTCAATGGGTTTCAATAAAAAAAGAGAGACTTTTACATCTCTCTTCTCAATTATATATGAATATTTAGGAATTACATGCCGCCCATTCCCATACCACCCATCATACCCGGATCCATAGCAGGCATCGCCGCACCAGTACCCTTCTCTTCAGGAATATCCGCAACAACTGCTTCTGTCGTCAATAACATTGAAGCAACCGATGCAGCATTTTGTAAAGCTGTAATAGTAACTTTCGTTGGATCGATCACACCTGATTTGATAAGATCTTCATACTTTTCTTTCTTCGCATTGAATCCATAAGCAAAAGCTTTACTATTCAGCACTTCATTCAATACAACAGCACCTTCAAGACCTGCATTTTCAACTATTTGTCTCAATGGAGCTTCAAGAGCTTTCTTAAGAATATTGATACCTATTTTTTCTTCTCCGACAACTTTAACTTTATTCAATTCTACAATAGATCTAACTAAAGCTACACCACCACCGGGAACAATACCATCTTCTACGGCTGCTCTTGTTGCATTTAGTGCATCATCAACCCTGTCTTTGATCTCTTTCATTTCAACTTCTGATGCAGCTCCAACTTT
>WTAK01000477.1 GCA_013139625.1 Candidatus Delongbacteria bacterium
TTAGAAAAATATAAATCCGCATTAGAAATTTCTAAATTAGTATGATAAATCATTCCTAAATAATGATAAGATTTCCCAAGTTCATGATACAATGATAATTGATTCAAAATAGTAATATTTTCAATTAAAATCATTTTTGACATTTCAAACCTTTCAATATTAAAAAATACCTTTCCTTGTTTTAAATACACCTGAGATCTTAATTCATCACTACCATCTACATTATTACATGTCATCAAAATTTTATGATAGATATTAATTGCTTTATCAAAGTCGAAATCTATCTGTGCATTATCTCCATACCCCTCTATCTCTGTAAGTGTTTCTAGTAGAAGCTTATTTTGGTTATCAGGAATAGAAACTGTTTTCCAGAAATCCGTAAATCTAATGATTTTATCAAGATCCCTGATAAAACTATCCACAAATATTGGTGGTATAATTATATTTTTACTTGATAAACCACCTACCAAATCAACATTTTTACTGCCTAAAACCAATTCTTTATAAATGCTTTTAATAAGTTTATTGTGTGAGAACAGATCAGATTCAATTTCGATATTACTTTCTGAAGTATTTAAATTTTTATTTATGGTTAGACTTGTATTGTGCTTTGAAGTAACAAAACGGTTAATATTCACATCTTCTTTTTCATTCCTTATAAGATTAGGAATATTCGTCTGAATTTCGTAATTTGAATTTATTATACCTTTGTTCTCTAAGTTTGAAAGTATATAATCAATGAACAAACTTATATTCATGCTGTTCTTTTCAAGAGAATACCCAATAAACTTGTTATGAGAAATATTATCTTCAATATTTATTTGATAAACAGAGTGGATTTGCCCTTTAATATTTACTTTAGACAATACATTAATGTAAACACTAAAACTCTGTATAGGTTTAAACTTTGATAGATCTCTTACTTTAGTGTCAGAGTTAACCCTGCTCAACTTTCTTGAGAGTAAGGCTAAACTACAATCTAGATTGAATTCTTCTTTTAGTTTATTTAGCGTTGCTTTAGGGTTCTTTCGCTTGAATTCATGTATTGACTTTACAAGCTTGTCATCAAGTTTCTTTTTCTGGTTATCGTTCCTTCTTTTTTTTACGAGTCCTTCTGTTCCAAGTTGCTTGAATTGCTTAATCCAAATAGCAATAGTATTTCTACTCAGTTTATAATATTCTGCTGCTGTTATAATATTGTGAAGCTGAGCATAACCAATGACTTCCTTCTTAAAATCTATCGTATATGATCTTTTTTTAGCCATTATCCTTCCGATTATGTCAAATACTGTGCGTGTACATAGTATAAATAATACATTTGCCGCAAATATGCAAGATATTTTATACTTAATTCATGCATTATAAAATAATTGAAAATATCCGAAACCTTTTTAATCTTTAAATACTTATAAATAAAAACAGCCCCTAGCAGTAGGGGCTGTTTCATTAGTCCTTTTTAAGTTTTAACAGGCTTAAGTGTTTTTGTTAAAAAGTACTAATATTATTTGCTTTCTTTTCTATTTCTTTTACTCTTCGTTACGATAATTTTACTCACATCCGTAGCAACAACGTAATAAAACAGCTTATTTACTGTCATTGGAGCAACCCATTCTTCTCCGTTGAAACTACCTGTAGTATCTTCTGTAAATGTTCCATATGGATCAACTGAAGAATATACTTTGTAACTGCTGGCTCCTGCAACAGTATCCCATGTAATTGTTACATTGGTTGCGTTCTCAGTTATAGAAACATTTGCAGGTGTAGTTAATGAAGAAACAAATATATCTACACTGCAATCCAACATTGATGAAACATCCCATGCTCCTGTTTCAGAATCTTCGTAATAAGCTACAACAGAATAATTGTACATCGTATCTTCTGTGATAGAATAATCAGTATAACTTGTTGAAGCTGTTACAGCTAAATCAGAACCGTTTCTGTAAATATAATACAGTGTTGGAGATAATCCTTTAGTAACAGGTGCATCCCAGCTTAAATCAACTTGACTTCCGTCTGTATTACCTGCAAAGTTTTGACCACCGTCAGGAACAGGGTCTTTCCTGTATCTGATCTGAATTTCATCATAGCAGACTTGCTGTGATATTGTATCCTGTGGAGCGGTTGTATTATATGATTCAAATTTGATCATAATATCTTTAGTCTCATGTTTGTTTTTTATAGGTGTCCACCAATTAATGAATTTATACCCCGGTATTGGAGCCCATGAGTATGGAGTATAATCAGTTACATTAGCCTGTCTTATTGTTGTCCAGCTAACTCCGTTATCTTCGGATAACCAGAATTTATAATCTGCATAGGTTTCTTCAAAGTTTGAGCCGTCATAAGGTAATCCCATGAAAACTTCAAATATCGCATCATACTCTAAATCAAGTATGATACCATCGTTTTTCATATTTTGGTTTATTGTTTCTCCTGTTTCAGTCTCGTATGCTGCTCCAAGAGAATAACTACCTATACCCGCATTACTTGAACTAATATTGTTTAATTTAAAATAATCTGTATCGGTATTTATTTCCCAAATATCTGACCATGAACCGCTATGTTCCCAATGTTCGTATAATGGACAGATTTGAATAGTTTCTTTCTGGTGTACGGTATAGCTGGTCGTTTCAAATTGTTCAGTTGCAGTAATAGTGTAGAATCCGGGTTCTGTCGTACCATCTGTTGCCCATTCAACATATCTTTTTCCTTTTGTATTGTAATCAACCTGAAAGGTAGCTACTACAAAGCTATCTTCATCTCTTGTTATTGTTATATCTACGATATTGTAACTACCTTCACTAAATGGTCTCCATATTTCTATATACACATCATCATCTTGTGCATATTCTCGTAATGAATTATGTGGTACTGCTCCCGGATACCATGGATCTTCTTTTAGTTTTAATTTCCAATTCGGAATTACAAATTTATTATAGTCGTATGCTGCTATTTGTTCCCAAAGATCATATTTATAAAATGCACCTCCTTCAGCATAATATAATCCCGGAAATAAATTTAAAGAAGTAGCGTGTTCGTAGTAAATAGTGTCATATACTACCATATCTTTTGTTGTTAATTTACTTTCGATTTCTATTGTGGTATAATAATCATTTAGCCCTTGAAGTTCAGGTAAGTTATTATATTGAAAGTGTTCTTTTGTTATTTCTACGTTACTATTCGTACTTTTAATTTCTCTTTGTTCAGAAATAGTTGGTTTTACTCTATCGAATTTAATTCGCTTAGGAATGTAATCTGTATCAGTTTCTTTGTACTCGAATACAGGTTTATCTCCTTCTTTTGCCAAAGAATAGATATAAGCATTCGGATTACAATAATTTGAATCGGCATAATCATAAGTCCACAGACCTTGTTGATAATCCCAAATATATCCTCCTACCAGTACTATATCTGCATCAAGAGTATCTCTGAAAGCAGGTTCAGCTACAATATATCCATCTATTGTTAAAGGTAATTCAACATCAAAGAATGTACTTGAATCATACCTACTGGGAGGATATGTTACATGGCATTGCCTTCCACTAATCTCTACTCTAACTTCTGTACTTGTAAGAGTTGTATTATCACTTTTTGTTTTCGCTACTGCTCTGATAATAAAAGCTTCATTATGAAAACTGCTTGTATTCCAATTAGGATATTCAAATACTCCATTTTCAAGTAATGAGTCGGTGTACATTAAAGCATAACTTGTTCCTGTACTATCTTCTTTTACATAGAAATCCATTACCATGTCATAATCTTCAAAACCTTTTGATTTTGGAGGTGTTACAATTGAAGGTGTAACTTTTATTGATTGTGCATCACTAGGCTGTAAAATATCATCGTAAGATATATCTGTAAAGTGTAAATCTAATTCTCCAACTTCGATGTCATCTAACCTGTAATTTATACTTGTAGTTAATGTATCAGAAAAATATTGAAATCGAATATTTACTACTTCGTTTTTGTAGTCTGCTAAACTTAGAATTTTATCCTGATAATCAATCGTAAATGGATGATTAGAACTATCTAATTTATAAATCGTATTCCATGTAACTCTGTTATCTTTGGATACTTCTACAATCATAGAATCGCCCGGATTTAAAGCTAATGGATTAAAACTTCTATCAATACGATATTTGAATTTCAAAACTGGTATTGAATTACAAATTAACTTTAACTTCTTTATTAAAAACCAACTGTTGTCGGGTTCTTTTGACACTGGATTATTGTCAAGATAAGTTTTCAGGTACGGACTTCCTTCATAACCATAAAAATACT
>WTAK01000462.1 GCA_013139625.1 Candidatus Delongbacteria bacterium
GGTGGATTCATTTTATAATCAGTAGAAAAAGTTTTTACTTTCTCATCAGTAAGTGAAAAATGATGAGGTGTAACTTCTGAAGATACTTTCAAACCTTCTTTTTTTGCTTCTCTGATCAATTTAACACTTTCAATAGTACTTATGTGTTGAAAATGAGGATTCCCATCCACATACCTTGCGATCTCAATATCTCTTGCAATCATGGTGCTTTCAGCTATATTTGGAATTCCTGACATACCAAGCTCCGTAGAAACAAATGATTCATTCATAACTCCATCTAGAAAAGTTTTATCCTCTTCATGAACTAGAATTGGCACATTGAACATACCTGCATATTGTAAAGCACCTTTCATTGCCTCACTACTTTGAATTCCATCTCCATCATCACTAAATGCCAATGCTCCATTATCATTGAGTTCGGCCATCTCTACAAGTGCCTTACCTTCTCTACCCACTGTAACAGCAGGTATTTGATGAATATTTACTAATAAACTTTCAGTTCTTCTGCAGATATCATTGTAAACAAAGATATTATCAACACAAGGAGAAGTATTAGGCATTAAAGCTATCCTTGTGAATCCGCCACTCATAGCAGCATTTGAACCCGTTATAAAAGTTTCTGCTTGTTCATATCCAGGTTCTCTTAAATGTACGTGCATATCCATAAAGCCCGGACTTATATATTTGCCTTTAGCATCAATAACAAGGTCATTCGACTCTGTTGCTATTGATTCACTAATTTCTGTTATGATCCCATCCACAATTTTAATATCACTTAAATATTCTGTTTCTTTGAATGTATCAATAACTGTTCCATTTTTTATAACACAACTTTTTTGTAATTCTTCAAAATTACTTTTATTTAATAGAATATTATTTATCATTTTAATCCTCCGATATTAGCACTTAAAAGATAGAGTATAGCCATTCTTGAAGCAACCCCGTTAAGAACTTGCTCTAATATCACCTGATGATCACCATCTGCCACATCGTCATCAATTTCAACACCTCTGTTCATTGGCCCTGGATGAAGTATAAGAATATCATTCTTTGCTTTAGCCAATTTTTCATTAGTTATTCCCCAGAAGTTATGATACTCTCTCAGAGATGGAAATGAAGGACCAACGTGTCTTTCCAGTTGGATCCTCAGAATATTCATAACATCTGAATTCTTAATAGCTTCTTCAAGATCGTAAGTAACTTCAACTCCTAATTTTTCTATACCTTTAGGTATTAAGGTTGCCGGTCCACACAGCTGAACTTTTGCACCGTATAACTGAAGTGCATGAATATTTGACATTGCTACTCTTGAATGAATAATATCTCCAACTAAAGTTACTCGTTTCCCTCTTAGGTCAGGAATTTTTTCATCAATTGTCATAAGATCTAATATTGCTTGAGTAGGATGTTCGTGTGCTCCATCACCTGCATTAATAATAACCGAATCTAGGTTATCCAGTAGCATTTTATGTGCGCCCGGAGTGCTATGCCTCATAACTACCATATCGATCTTCATAGCTTCAATATTTCTAGCTGTATCAATTAAAGTTTCCCCTTTCTTCAAAGATGAAGATGATGCTGAAAAATTCACAACGTCTGCTGATAATCTTTTCTCTGCCATTTCAAATGAGAGTTTTGTCCTTGTAGAATTCTCAAAGAACATATTTACAACAGTAATTCCTTTCAATGCTGCCACTTTCTTGTTAGGCGTATCTAAGATCTGTTTAAAACTTGCAGAAGTCTTAAGAATCAATTCAAGATCTTCTCGGCACATTCCTTTTATACCAAGTAGATGCTTAATCTTTAGCAGGTCTTTCGTTTTAATATTATCCATTACTTCCCCATTTAAGTATTACATAAAATTATAATTTGATTTCTCGTAAATATTAGACCAAAAAAAAAGTGATAATAATATCACTTAATTCTTTTTCTCAATTAAATAAACAGAGTCTTCTTTATCAACTTCTGATAATCTAACCCTGATCTCTTGGCTTGGAAGTGTTTTAACTACCTCTCCAATATAATCAGGTTTTATAGGAAGCTCCCTTAAACCTCTATCAATTAATGCCGCAAATTGTATGACCTTTGGTCTTCCTCGATCCATTAATGCATTGATCGCAGCCAGAATACTTCGTCCGGTAAACACAACATCATCAACTAGTATTATCTTCTTATCATCGATCGTAAAAGGCATATCATCTATAGAGATATTAGGAACTTTTAAATTACTTCTGAAATCATCTCTGTATAATGTCGCATCAAGAACTCCAGTCTCAATATCTATATCTTCGTTTTTACGAATCTCTTGAATAATTCTGTTAGCAATAAATTCTCCTCTAGTTTTTAGACCTACTATTACTAACTTATAAGCTCCTTTGTAATCTGCAATAATTTCAGAAGCTATTCTTTTAATTATCTTTTGTAATTTGCCTTCATCCATTATTGTATAAATTATGTTGTCATCAATCATTAATTGCTTCCTTAAAATTTTGTTTTGTTGTTAGTCTATCCAATCAAGTAAAGAATCATCTGTAGAATCATCTGCTTTATCAGCAACTTTTTTATCTTCTTCACTTTTCTCAGGCTCTATATCACTCCACTGTTCATTCTCAGTAGAAAGTACCTTTTTACTATCAGTATTTGAGAATAATTCATTTACATCATCTTCTGTAAAAGAATCTTCCTCTATTGCAGATTGATCTGAAAGTGACTCACCACTCTTAACTTCGTCATCTTCTTTTATCCTCATGATATCTTCGTCAGTTAAGTATTCACTTCTATCAATTATAAATTCTGATTTCCCAATTTCATCAAGATCTTCATCAAAAGATTGACTTTCTTGAACTGAAGAATCTTCCATAGATATATTATCAAATTCATCGTCTTCATTATTATTTTCAAATGAATTTTCAATCTCAGCTTCTGTTTTTTCCTCAGTGACATTATCGTCTTCTTCAATTTTAGACTCTGTTGGTGTTAAACTGTCAAATATGTCCTCTTCCTCTTTCGCATCATCACTATCAGTTGCGATTATCTCTTCCGTAGTCTCCTCTGATTCAACAACTTCTTCTTCTGTTTCTTCTTGAGCTTGAGGTTCTTCAATTTCTACTTCTTCTTCTACTACTACTGGTTGCTCATCATCTTCTTCGATCTTAGATTCGGTTGGTGTTAAGCTGTCAAATACATCCTCATCATCACTATCTGTCGATACTTTTTCTTCTGTAGTTTCCTTTAATTCAACAATCTCTTCTTGAATTACTTCAGACTTTTTAGGTTCTTCTTTCTGAACTTCTTTTGGTTGCTCTTCTTCTTCAATATCTGATTCTGTTGAAGATATCTCTGACAACACTGTTTTAGTATCATCATCAAATTCTTCAATATATGAATTAACCTTTTCTTCATCAGTTAATTCTTCTTCCTTGCTATCTTCAATGTTAAGAACATTCTCTTGTAAATCATTATCTTCACTAGCTTTTTTCTCTGCAGATTGAAGCACCTCCATTTCCCTTTCAAGAAATTCTTTGTTTTCTCTCTCCTCTTCTGCGAAGGACTCTGTTCTTGAGTCTGTTCCAAGCTCGTCAAAAGATTCCGTTTTTGAATCTGTTCCCAATTCATTAGCAAGGTCTTTACTTGAAACTGTCTCCATTGCAGATCTTTCTAGAATATCATCTGCATCTTCCTGAACTTTTTCAACATTAAAAACTTCACTTGGATCCAATGTTTCACTATCACCTGATTTTTTAGAATCAAAAATATCGTTTACCATGTTAGCACCATCATCTTCGTTTGGTGTGTTTTCAGTACCCAGAACATCATCAAAGTTACCGTCTGCAAAAGAATTTGT
>WTAK01000173.1 GCA_013139625.1 Candidatus Delongbacteria bacterium
ATTCAATTTCATTATCAGAGAGTAATGGTTACCAATCTAATCTTTCAATCACCCCAATAAATGGCATTGTTTCTGATACAGTCTATGTTAGATTTGAACCAACAACGGCACAAAGTCATGTAGGTAAGATATCGCACTTTTCACAAAACATGGAAACTAAAAATATTGCTTTAAGTGGAGTAGCTCTTTTCCTTACAATAATCAACCTAATTCCGTCAGATAATGAAACCGTAGTAATGCTTGACTCAAATTTAGAGATATTGTTTGATAAAAATACCATAGCAGGTATCGGAAATATACATATAAAGAGAAGTTCTGATGATTCTCTTTTTGAAACCATACTTGCAAGCTCTACTTCTATATCAGATTCAGTAGTTACGATTGATCCTGTTTTCGATCTTGAGATGGGAACAGATTACTATGTTTTGATAGACAGTACTGCCTTCATGAATGTTGATAGTTTTTACTTTCGTGGTATTTATGACAAAGAGGACTGGAATTTTAGATCTTTAGCCTACTTTACAGATATTACTGCCGGATTAGTAGGTGTTACAAATGGCTCAGTAGCATGGGGCGATTACGATAATGATGGTGATCTCGATATATTAATGACTGGAAATGCAGGTTTACCAAAGATCTCAAAAGTTTATCGCAATGATCCTGAAGGATTTACAGATATAAATGCAGAATTGACGGGAGTATATCTAGGTTCAGCTGCTTGGGGCGATTACGATAATGATGGTGATCTTGATATTCTATTGACAGGATATTATTATGAGGGGGTAATTCAGAATTATATTTCAAAAGTTTATCGCAATGACCCTGAAGGATTTACAGATATAAATGCAGGATTAATCGGAGTTTATTGGAGTTCTGTTGCATGGGGCGATTACGACAATGATGGAGATCTTGATATCTTACTCGAAGGGGATACAGGATCAACATACATTACTAAAATTTATAATAATGATTCAGGTGATTTTACCGATATTGGAGCAGAACTACCTAATGTACATCGGGGTTCACTAGCTTGGGGAGATTATGATAACGATGGTGATTTAGATATTTTATTGTCAGGGGAGGATAATTCTAGCGATATAATATGTGAGATTTACCGTAATGATTCAGGTATATTCACAGACATAGATGCAGGATTAGAAGCTGTTTGGCTTAGTTCAGTAGCCTGGGGTGATTATGACAATGACGGAGATTTGGATATTTTGCTGTCGGGCTTTTCATCAAGAAGAGTATCTAAAATCTATCGTAATGACTCAGGAATGTTTACGGATATAAATGCGGTATTACATGAGATGGCAAATGGCTCAGTAGCATGGGGCGATTACGATAATGATGGGGACTTAGATGTATTATTAACAGGAGAAGATAATGATGGAGAATGGGTTCGTCATTCAAAACTTTACAGTAACAATGCAGGAGTATTTACAGAGATAAATGCAGGATTAACAGGTCTTAGTTCTAGCTCTGCAGCTTGGGGTGATTATGATAATGATGCTGACTTAGATATTTTATTGACTGGATATACCGGGTCAGAAAGCATTTCAAAAATTTATCGCAATGATCAATTAGTAGCTAATACAGTGCCGAGTTCGCCTATAAATTTAAGTACTTCATTAACTGATTCTACAGTAACTTTTTCATGGGATAAAGCAACTGATAATGAAACACCGCAAGATGGGCTGTCATATAATCTATATATCGGTACTGTTAATCAGAAAGACAGTGTTCAAAGTTCCATGAGTGATATACCAACCGGATATAGGAAAGTAGTAAATCTAGGTAATGCAAATCAAAATAATTCATGGACAATAAAGGATTTACCTTCCGGGGAATATTATTGGAGTGTTCAAGCGATTGATCATGCTTTTGCAGGTTCTGAATTTTCAGCAGAACAAATGTTATCCTTGTCTGATATGCTATCACCTCAAAATGTTACAACTGAAATTATTGGTTCTAATATAAAGTTGTCATGGGATGCAGTCACTGGTGCAGTAATATATTGGATTTTTGGGTCTGATGATCCTTATGGAACATTTGTTAATGTCTCAAAGGATGGAACTTTAGCAGGAGAGACTTGGACAGTAGATCGCACCGAAAGTAAGAAGTTCTACTATGTTGTTGCTGTGGATGGGGCAAAGTTACCGGCAACAACGAAAAATGTTAAGGTGGAAAAGATAGGAATTAGAAACTAAGGATTAGGAGAAACTTATGAAATTAACTGAATTATTGAAGAACAAACAAAGTAACGAAACTTTCAAGATCGATGTTAATAGTACTGCAAAAGAAGCTGTGAAATTATTCAGTGAATACATAGTAGGTTCTTTAGTTGTTACTGATGATAGTTCTAAACTTCAGGGTATTGTTACCGAGAGAGATGTCCTTTACAAATGTGATGGTCATCCTGAAACTATGAAGATCGCCGATATTATGACTCACAAAGAAGATCTTATTATTGCTACTAAAGATGAGAATTTGAGCTATGCGATGGATGTTATGATAAATAAAAGAGTGAGGCATTTACCTGTTATTGATGATGGTAAGTTACTCGGAATTTTATCCATTGGAGATATTCTTAAACAAGTTCTTGAGCAATCAGAATCAGAGGTTAAAGAACTCAGGGAATATATTAAGAATCCTTATGGGATTAATATATAGAACGCTATTAAAGCTCTCAAATATGAGAGCTTTTTTTTTATCATTTATTTTAAAAAATATTATTCCAAATTTCGATTAAAATACTTATATTATCCGAATATATGGATATAAGTAGATAGCGTGTGACCTAAATCACATGATATGGCGATAATTGTGTATATATTGATTCGAAATTACTAAAATGGAGATATGAAATGAGTAAAATGATTAATCTAATAATGGTGTTAGTATTTTCGACAGCATTATTCTCAACAACTTACTATGTAAATAGTGCCAGCGGTCTAAACCTAGCAGGAAGAGATGGTTCGAAAGATTTTCCGTGGAAAACAATTAGTTACGGAATCGCAAGAGTTTCTGCGGGAAGTACTCTTGATATTTCAGGAACATTCTTGTTGATGGATGATGCTTTAACAACTGCGAATGGAATTGAAATCACCAAAGACCTTACAATAATCGGTCATGGGATAGGAACTACTTTTGTTGATGCAGTTGGAAGTTCAACAAGAGTATTTTATGTTCCAGTGGGAATTACTGCAAGTTTAGAGAGAATGACGATCCAGAATGGAATAACAGGATCTCACGGTGGTGGAATATTTGGAAATGATTCTTCTACACTTTTACTTGATAGACTGCAAGTAATTAATAATTTTTCAGGATTTCATGGAGGTGGAGTATCTGCGATGGGATTGTTGATGATCAATAATTCAGATATATCATACAATATTTGCGATAATAGTGGTGGTGGGATTTATAGCTCTGGTGCAAATACAACTATTGCTAATTCTACAGTTGCCTTGAATTATTCTACGGGTGATGGTACAAACGCAATTTATTATGAAAATTTATCGGATAGTCTGATTGATTTTATTCTAGAAAATACAACAATATCTCAAAATGGTGGAATTGGTACTGGATCTACTGTTAAGTTTTATGTGAGACCTAATAGTGCTGAGATGACCTCTAATGTTTTAATAAATAGCTCTACATTTGCAGAAAATATTGGAAGTAATGCTGTTGAGATTTACAATAGTGGAACATCTTATCACTCTGAAGTAAACTTATCAATAAAAAATTCAATATTTAATAATTTCGAATGTACATTGGAGTATGAATCCACATTATTGGGTGATGCTGTTACGAATGGAGATAAATCATATACTATAACATCTGATTATTCAATACCATATATTGGTATTGGAAATCGTCAGAATACCTATGTTATTTATAGCTCTTTAGCAGATAATGGAGGTTATACAAAAACTCATGCTTTAGAGAGAGGTAGTTTAGCGGTTAACGCAATTTCAATCTCGGTAGGAGAAACTGCATACAATGGAGCACCTACTACAGATCAAAGAGGAGTCGGAATATATAACAGGTTTAAAGATATTGGAGCTTATGAATCGGAGATAGGTAATGAAAAGTTTTTTGTAAGTGATATTTCAGGAGATGATGCCAATAACGGATCGATCGGATCACCATGGAAAACATTATCTCATGCTCTAGATAACATAGTATTTAATGATACATTAAAAGTTGAAGGTGACTTCGTCGATATTTCATTATCTGTGAAAAAAGATGTAACTATTATTGGAGATGGAGCAAATCAGACCAATATTATTGGAGACAATGTGTGGCCGATATTTACAGTTTATGAAGATATCAATTTAAGTTTAAAAGATGTTGCTTTGAAAGATGGAAATACTCCCAATACAGGTGGTGGTATTGATTCTGAAGGTAATCTGTATCTTAATGGAGTCGAAATCTCCAATTGTACTTCAGATAATGAAGGAGGTGCAATCTCTTTTGAATATAGTGGTAGAGGAACTTCAGTTTTTGAAATGACTAATTCAACAATCACAGGGAATACTGCTGGTAATATGGGAGGAGGAATAGATATTTCTTCATTTGCAAATATGGAAGTTTATGTTACAAATTCAACAATATCAGGTAATGAAAGTCAAAATGATGGTGCGGGAATTTATATTTCTACTCAATCAAGAAATGATATAGATGGAAATTTGCTTGTTGTATTGCGAAATGTAAATGTCAGTAATAATATAAGTACTACAGGCGGAAATAGTGGTATTAAGACTTTCACTTATACTGTTGGATCAATAGGTGCTGCGAATTTAGATTTTATTATAGATAATTCGATATTGAGCAACGGAGTTTCGAATAATTATGAGCAAAATTCAAGTTTAGGTGGCACAATTAATCTAATGCGATTATTTAGTATTTGTCAGGATTCAACTATGCCAATTACTGGTACAGGAAACCTAAACGATACAGATCCAATGTTGGCACCTCTTGATTATTATAATGGTGGAACTACAAGAACTCATGCACTTTATGATGGAAGTCCTGCGATTGATGCAATCGCTATTAGCGATGGAACAGGAGATTATAATGGTGCTCCACTTCTTGATCAAAATGGTATTGCAATTATAAACAACATGAAAGATATAGGTTCCTTCGAAGGGTTTATTTCCGGGTCATTAGATACTCCTCAGAATGTTGTTTCTTCAGTTTTAGGTACAATTTTAACATTAGATTGGAATACTGTAACAGGTGCAAGTTCTTATGATATTTATGTTTCGGATGATCCTTACGGAACATTCAGCTATGTTGAATCAGTTCCTTCAAACACATGGACTACTTCTACAGATCCTCAGAACAAGTTATTTTACTACATTATAGCTAATAGTAGCGTGAAGTAATAGAAATTAATTCTAATAGGTCTAAAATAAAAGGCTCCTCTGTATTGAGGAGTTTTTCTTTGATGAAATAAATAAAAAGGAAAGCACAAATGAGAAAAATAGTAATACTAATTGTAACGATGATATTTGTAATTATGCTTAATGCACAAGAGACAAAAATAGAAGGTAATGGTTCAGTGATAAAGGCTAGCAAAGACAATTCAGATTTAAAGAAAATTGAAAAATTATCGTTTTCAGAAGAAGATTTCCCTGAATTAACAGATAAAGATCCTTCACTTCCATGGATGGATTTTTATAATATGGTATCAACACTAAATGATGTTAAACATCTAAAATATAGAAGGGGAAGTTTGATCGAAGAATTAAATACCTTTAACTATAGTACGATATTATCAAAGATTGAGACTAATACAGACAAACAAAGTGTTCGATATACAAATCTCAGTATTTCATATGGTGATACAATGCAGTTTTCAGAAAATTTTAAAGGTGGAATGTCTGAAATGTATAATGATTTTTTCCCTAGAAATGAAATGATGTTTTATCGGTTTTTAGGTGTTGAAACTATTGAAGTTCCGGCAGGTAAATTTGAATGTACTGTTGTAGAAGGAGTTGATACAAATTATAATGTAAAATATTGGATGATCAATAATAAGCCTGGGATTTATGCCAAAATTATAGAGGAAGGAGTAGGTCAATTTGATGAATTGGAGTATTTTGTCTATGAATTAGAAGAGATTAAATAACGGTTCTTGATTTTCAATATTAAAATATAGGGAATTATCATTGACAATTCTTATAATATATTATATGTTTTTGGTTATTAATTAAATAATTCAATTCTTTGGAGGTTTGTTTTGAGCAAACAGTTCTATTTTATGTTACTTGTATTCTTAATTCGAGTTTCGCTTTTCGCAACTGACGGATTCCCTGGTCATACAATTAATCTTGATGGTGGTGAATGTGTTGAAGTACCGTATTCAACAGACTTAAATCCAGCTCAGTTTACAGTTTCATTCTGGGCAAAAGTTGAAGACGGAGTTGGAACTTTTAGGTCTCCAATTACATCGAGGTCATCAACGACAGGATATATGTTTTATGCCAGTGATGATGATCATTGGGAGTTCTGGACACGGAACGGTTCAACATCAAGCATGAAGATAGAAGGACCGTTGGTTGTTATGAATAAATGGACTCATATAGCAGGTACTTACGACGGTACAAAAATGACTTTTTATGTTGATGGGACTTTTGCAGGTGAGTTCTGGGGATCAAGTTTTGTTCCTAATTCACAGTATCCTTTAAGAATAGGTGCCGGAAATACAGAAAGTACACCGGATTATTTTTTCTATGGAGATATTGATGAAGTAAGTTTGTGGAACTATGCAAAAACTGTTGACGAGGTCAGAGAAGGAATGCACAACACTTTTTCAGGTTTAGAAACAGGTTTGGTTTCATATTGGCAGTTTAATGACGAACTTATAGATTCTGCTGGTGATAATCACGGAAATTCTCATCTACTTGAATTTCCGGATGATATGATCGTATCTGATGTACTTGTTGGATCTGGTGCTAGTGACCATTATATTTTCGTTGAGCCGGCATCAACTGATTTTATAGGAACAAATATTGCGATGAATATAACTACAGAGACAGGGATAGATAGTATCCTAGTTGCAAGAATAGAACGAAATCCAAATGTAATTCCGGATGGATTTGATGCAACTTATGCTTACTGGGTTTTCAGAGAATACGGTTCAGGAACTTATACTGCAGATGTTATGTTTACTTTTGATTCAGATATTCCTGATACTTATAGCGGTAAGAATTCATATTTCAAACTTTATCGCAGAGATATAGATTCAATAGGTGAATGGATTTATGTCTCAGAGCCATATATTCTCAGTACTCAGGATAATTATATGATATTTTCTGACTTAAATCTGAACAGTCAGTACATGATATCTTATAATAAACTTCCTCAAATTTCTACTGCTCAACTTCCGATTACTTATACATTTTCTGATACTTTTTCTACAGGCAATATCAGAGCTGTAACCACAGCTGCTGATATAGATAACGATGGAAACTTAGACATATTAGTTGGTTCTAGCGATGGAACTATTTCTCACTATGAAGCTGATATGTTCGATCCTGAGAATTTTTCTCTTGTAACGGAGAATTTCTGTGGTATTGATGTAGGTACTTACTCTGCTCCGACATTTGTTGATCTGGATTCAGATGGAACACTTGATCTTGTAATAGGTAGTGGAGATGGTCAACTTTATAAATATAGCCAAAATATTGTCGCACCTGAAATATTTACTTATTCTCAAATGCTTAAAGATAATTTGTTTAACACAATTGATATTGGTAGTAGTTCAGCTCCAGTGTTTTGTGATTTAAATGATGATGGTCTTTTAGATCTTTACATAGGATGTTCATCAACTGATGTAATCTATGTATCAGAACAAATAACAGGTAATATCTTCTCTGATCCTTTTCCTATAACAAAGGGAAACGGGTCTTATCAAAAACCAAATATCGGAGATATTGATAATGATGGACTACTTGATATGTTGATAGGGAATTCTGCAGGAACAATATCACATTATGAACAGACAACTCCTACTTCAGGATTTAGCTTTTTGGTGTTAGATAACTATAATAACTTAGATGTGGGTACATACTCAGCTCCATTCTTATATGATGTTAGCGGAAATGGATTTGAAAATATTCTGATCGGAGATAATATTGGTAATATAAACTATTTTAAACAGATCAGTTGTGATAGTCTAGATTTTGGAGAAATACTTCTTGGGGGTGTAGTTACTAAAAATTATCTCATGAAAGCAGTTGATCTATCAAATGATCTTAATATAACATGCCCTGCAGGTTATTCGATATCTCTATCTGGTACAGGATATACTCAAAATTTATCCATAGTTCCGGTCAATGGTTCAGTTAGCGATACGGTCTTTGTCAAATTTGAACCTACCATAGTACAGCAATATACAGGTAATATTTCTCATACATCTACCGATATGGAAACAAAGCTTATCGTCTTGACAGGTAAAGTAAATGAGCTTTTAATTTCAGAAACTTACCCAAATGACAATGGGATAGATATTCCCTTAAACTATGATCTTAAAATAATATTTGATGGCAATGTAACTGCAGGAAGTGGAAATGTTACATTATTTACAAGTTTGAATGATTCAATTGTAGAAACTATTTCTGCAACTTCTTGTATTGTAACTGATTCTCTAGTAACGATAAATCCGACTAATGATTTTGAATTAGCAACAGATTACTATGTTTTGGTAGATAGTACAGCTTTTATGAGGACAGATAGTGCATACTTTGATGGAATAATAAATATAGATGCCTGGGATTTTACATCTTTAGGATATTTTACTGAAATTAGTGCAGGATTGTTAGGTGTAATAGGCGGATCAACCGAATGGGCTGACTATGATAATGATGGCGATCTGGATGTTTTAATTACAGGAGCTACTGCAACCGGAAGACATTCAGCAGTTTATAGTAATACAAATGGAGTTTTCACTGATATAAATGCAGGACTAGAAGATGTTAGTAATGGATCTGCTGTTTGGGGTGATTATGACAATGATGGATATCTGGATATAGCATTGTCAGGTGAGTCTGATTCAGGAGAAGTTACTTATATTTATCGTAATGATGCAGGGACATTTACAAACATAAATGCCGGATGTGAAGGCGGAAATATTGTGATATGGGGTGATTATGATAACGATGGTGATCTAGATCTATTCCTTACAGGACATTTTGGCACTGGAGAATCATATTCATTTATTTATACAAATAATGTTGGGATATTTACAAGAACTGATAATTTTTATGGCA
>WTAK01000432.1 GCA_013139625.1 Candidatus Delongbacteria bacterium
GTATTATTTCAGCTCCAATGAAAGAGAAAATAAAGACTTGATCGATTTTTTGTTAAGGCAAAGAGTTCTCATGAGGTTATATGATAAAAATGACAATCTTATCACTGAAACCGAAATTGGTATAAAATACATGGATTATAAAAGTGGAAAATACAAAAATGCAAAAAAAGTACTACTTCCACTCGTCCCTAGAGGATCTGCCAATACTGCATTCGCCGTTGAGAAAAAAGGATTTTCTACATTTATCTTCGATGAGATCACTACAGTTGAACTAAAAAAGATAGTTCGTAGTGAACTTGAATTAACATTTGAATAAAAATTTAGACTATAGTATGAAATTATTTTTAATTATTACGACACTTTTCTTATTGATATCTTGTAGTGTTCATCCTGAAGAGTTGGAAAAATCAGGAAACTATGAAAAAGCTCTGGCATTGTACAAAGAAATGCTGACTGAAGATTATCAAAACAAAGATCTTAGGATCAAATTCACACTTTGTTATTTTAAAAATGCAGCTAAACATATTGACGAAAATAATCTGGATGAAGCTGAGAGAAATATCGAAAGAGGTATAATCTATAACAAAGAAACAAATCCTGAAATTAAGAACCAATATGCTAATACCATTTTATTATTGGGAAAAAAATTAGTGAAAATTGGTGATCTTGAAGGATCTGTTGATCTAAAGAAAAAATATCAAAAAGGATATGACCTTATTGAAAAATCTGCTTTTCTTTTAGATGATAATTCTGATGCTAAAAAAATATTGAAGGAACTGAATGATCAATTGTCAGACAAGTATTATATAAAAGGTAAAGAGTTGTTTTTTCAGTGGCAGGAAAATCTCAGAAATAAAAAATTATTAAATGAAAGTTTGAAGTTGATCGATAATGCTTTAATGTATAATCCTGAGAATAAAAAAGCCTATGATTTGAATAATAATATCCTAGAAAAATTACTGTTCGAATCTATGAAAGATCAAGAACTTAGCTTTAGAGTAATGAAAATATTTCATAATACTCAAACTGGAATTTCTGCATTTAAGATAAGATTTTATAACGACCATTCACAAAATATCATTATTTCTCCGGATCAGTTTACATTATATGATAATAATAATACTCCATATAAATTTGATAGTGAATCATCTATATCCAGAAATTATACCGGAGTATTGAAAAGAAAAAGAATATCTCCCGACAGATTTTCCAATGGATTGTTAGTATTCAACACCGGTAAAAAAAATCCTGTAATTTCTTCATTAGTTTGGAGAAATGCTAATGGTAAGCCATATGAAAAAGAGTTTCCGAATAAAAAATTACTGGATATAACAAACCCATAAACATCATGAAAAAAATTATAATAATAATATCTATATTTCTTCTATTACAGCTTGTTTCCTGCTCCAAATTAGAAAATAGTAGCGATCTAACGGTTAGGGTAAAAAACGGACCATTTATTGTGAGTATAACTGAGACAGGAGAGATCAGGGCAAAAAACTCTGTCGTTGTAAGCACGCCAAGATCTCTAAGGTCCACTGCTAAAATTTTGGAGATCATTCCTGAGGGATCTATTGTCAAAAAGGGTGATTTTTTGTTGCAGTTCGATGCAGACAATGTACTTAAGGAAATAGAATCTATCCAAACAGAACTTGATGGCTTGAACTCTGATATTGAAAAATCAGATGCAAACCATCAATTCCTTATCTTGCAAGCTGAATTAGATCTGGAAAATGCAGAAACCAGCTATAAACTTGCAGAAATGAGATTAAAACAAATTGAATTTGAATCACAGTCTCGCCAGGAAGAAGAAAAACTATCCTTTAAAATTTCTGAGAATAGTTACATCGAGGTAAAGGAAAGACTAAAACTGCAAAAAATCACTAATGCTTCAGAAAGATCTGCTCTGATGTCACGTTATAAACGAGTAAAATTAAAGCTGGAAAAAAAGGAAGATGAACTCAATAATCTTAGGATCATCGCACCGGAAAATGGGTTGGTTGTTTATTCAAAAATCTGGAAAGGGTCTAGATGGGGTAAGCTTCAGGTAGGAGATACTCCTTGGAGGGGTCAAGCTTTGATCGAACTGCCTGATCTATCTGAAATGGAGATCGAAACAAGTGTAAACGAAGTGGATATCTCAAAAATAAATGTCGGGATGAAGGTTAATATTCAACTGGATGCATATCGAGACAAAACATATAGTGGAGAAATTAGAGATATTGCTCGCTTAGCAAGAACTTCAGATATGAGTGAAGATGTTAAGATCTTTGATGTTACGATTAAGGTTGTTGGTGCTGATGAAAAAATGAAGCCCGGAATGACTTCTAAATGTGAGATCATTATTAATGAATATAAGAATGTTGACTATTTACCTGTAGAAGCTTTGTTCTCTGAAGATTCTTTGAGCTTTGTTTATGTCAAAGACAAAATAGGATATCACAAAGAATATTTGAAGATCATTGACAAAAATGATATTCATGTGGCCATTAAAGGAAAAATAGCCGAAGAAAAAATTTATCTTTATAACCCTGAAAACGGAAAAGAGTAATCTATGATATATGGAATCGGTACAGATATAATTCAGGTAGAGAGAGTAAAAAAAAGTATTGAAACTATTCCCGGTTTCAGCGAAAAAATCTATACTCAACTTGAAATTGAATATTGTAACAGTAAGAAGAATAAATATGAACATTTTGCTGCTAGATTTGCTGCAAAGGAAGCTTTTTTTAAGGCTATTGGAACAGGTTGGAGAGGTGGATTAGCTTTTTCAGAGATAGAGGTTAATAATGATGATCTCGGCAAACCAAGCTTTGTATTGTATGGTAAATCAAAACTGTTCGCTGATGATAATAAATTTACCAATATCCAATTATCAATTACTCATATTAAAGATCTTGCTCAGGCATTTGTAATAATTGAAACCTGACCTTAATAACTCCTTCTTTTACTCTTTCTATTCTATTGAATATTTTTTATATTTGTAAGCCACATATGCATCTGTGGAAATTAAACTTCTGAGGTAATCAAATGCTCGATAATATTAAGTCTTTACTCCCTGAAACTGTATCAAGATTTGATAATATCAGGAGGCATCTTTGATCTGGAGCAATACGAAGAAGAAATTTTAAAGTTAGAACAGAGAACCTTGGAAGAGGGATTTTATTCAGATCGAGAAGGGTCTGAAAAAGTCTTTCGTGAGATCACTAAGAAAAAATATTGGATCAATGGCATAAAAAAAGCAATTGAGCTTAAAGAAGATATTGATGCTTTTTTTGAGATGCTACAGGATGAACCAGAAGATTCTCAAAAGGATATTATTATCGAATTGAATGAAAATTTTGAAGCTTTTTTGAAGCTTGTTGATGATATGGAACTAAAAGGAATGCTTTCCAACCCTGAAGATACAAAAAATATTATTTTTACAATTCATTCCGGTTCCGGTGGAACAGAAGCTCAGGACTGGGCAAATATGATTCTAAGGATGTACACACGATATTTTGATAATAATGGGTTTAAGTATAGTGAGATCGAACTTTTGCCCGGTGATAAAGTCGGTGTTAAAACTGTAACATTGGAAGTTAAAGGAGAGTATGCATACGGCTTTCTAAAGTCAGAGATCGGAGTTCACAGACTGATAAGGATATCTCCGTTTGACTCTGCTCATAAACGACATACTTCATTCGCTTCTGTATATGTAATGCCTGAAGTTGATGATATTGAAGTAGTTATTGATCCCAAAGACTTAAGAATAGATACTTACAGAGCATCCGGAGCAGGTGGTCAGCATATTAATAAAACTGATTCGGCTGTTAGGATAACACATCTTCCTACCGGTGTGGTAGCACAGTCGCAATCTCAACGATCGCAAATTTTCAATAAAGAAGCTGCCATGAAAATGCTGAAAGCTCGCTTGTACCAGCAAAAAATTGACGAAGAAAAAGCTAAATTAGCTGAGATAGAAGGTAATAAGAAAGAAATATCATGGGGAAGTCAGATAAGAACATATACATTTCATCCATATAGCTTGGTAAAGGATCATCGTACTAGTGTTGAGACAGGAAATACACAAGCAGTAATGGATGGTGATATTCAGAAATTCATTAAGAGCTATTTGTTAAAATTTGGCTCATTTGGATAAATTTATAATTTTAAAACAAAAGGAAAAGAACATGGTTAACGAACAATTCTCAGGTACTATAACGTCTGTATCCGCAGGACTCAAAACAAAGAAGTTGGAAGATGGATCTAAAGTAAAGATCGGTGTTTATAAAGTAAAACTGGCTTCAAATGATATAGATTATGAATCTATGGCTAAATTCAATGCTTCGATCAGCTCGACTTTACTGAACATTCAGCCAATGCCGTTCCAATCAATCAATTTTGGCGATCAAAGTGTTTATAATATGAACCTTCACTTATCAGGAGAAACGGAGGAAGATGAATTTAATAGAACTGTTTCTGAAGAAATAGCAGATGAGGGTGATGCTTCATTCGGACATGTGCTTATCACAAATCTTTCTGTAACGGTTAAAGAAGACATACCTGTATATATCTTTAGTCTGGAAATCCCAATGGTATCTGAGGCTAAATTCTTGTTCACTCACTTAAAAACTAATATTCGTTTTGAGTTTTCAAAGGAATAATATTGAAATATTTTGCAGAAATAGAGAATGGTACTATCCAATGCTTACTTTGTGAGCACAAATGTATTTTGAAAGAAAATGCAATTGGAAAGTGTAGAGTTAACAGTAATGTGGATGGGAAACTGGTTTGCTTGGTTCATAGCAAACCTATTGCTGTTCATGTCGATCCGATTGAGAAAAAGCCTTTGTTTCACTTTGAGAAAGGCTCAAAAACTTACTCTCTAGGTACGTATGGATGTAATTTTAAATGTCAATGGTGTCAAAATTATCAGATCAGTCAATCTGACATATCAGGTTTGGAACGGATTCCTACTATAACACCAGATGATGTAGTTAATAACGCCTTATCAAGCAACTGTACCTCTATTTCTTACACGTACAATGAACCTACGATATTCTATCCTTATGCTAGAGATATTGGTTTTCTTGCAAAAGAAAAAGGATTAAAAAATATCTTTGTAAGTAATGGATTTCAAACTGAGGAAGTAATTGAAGATATGAAATTGTGGGTTGATGCATGTAATATCGACCTCAAATGCTTCAATGTGAAAAACTGCAAAATGTTCACAGGTAGCGATATAAATGTTGTCCTAAGGAATTTAAAGCTTCTTGCAAAGTCTGACATTCACTTAGAAATTACAACATTGGTTATACCTGACTTTAATGATTCTAAAAAAGAATTGAAGCAAATAGCGGATTTTATTGCAAATAGCCTTGGGACTGATGTACCTTGGCATGTATCGGCTTTCCATCCTGATTACAAGATGACCGACAAAACAAGAACTTCTAAAGAGACTATATTCAAGGCAATGGAGATTGGAGAGAAACAAGGTTTGAAATATGTTTATCCGGGGAATATTTGGTAGATATGAAGATGATTTTTAATAAACGAAATATCCTGATACTAAAACTGATCATATCCATTACGATAATAATTGTGATCTTTTTTGACATGGATTCTGATAAGCTGAAATTCATATTTAATAATGCCAATAAAAATTACATTGTGTTCGCATTTCTCCTGCTTCCACTTAATATTTTTCTTCAATTTATAAAATGGAAATATTTGATCTCTAAGGTTTCAGAGACTAAAACATCCTCAAAACTTATCTTAACCTCGGTTTTCCTTGGTATAAGTTTCGGTTTTATTACTCCGGGTAAGGTTGGAGAGCTTGGGAAACTGTTTATTATTCGCAATGTGGACAAGCTTAAATTACTCAGTATGAGCATACTTGAGAAGATCTATGATGTTCTACCGGTGATAGTCTTTGGAGTTATTTCTATTCCATTCTTACCTCACTTATTTTTCACAGATTCCTCACTAATGCAGTTCAATCTTTTCATTATTACTATGATTGTTGCAGTTATAATCATTTTCATCTTGTTGCACCCCGGCTTGATAAAATTAATTGTATCGTATATAAAAAATAATTTTTTCGCTAAAAGTACTCGTTTTGAAAAATTTAATGATGGCATTCAGGGTTTTACAAAAGAAAATGCAAGAACACTTTCATTATTTTCATTAGTTCTATTCTTTGTTTATACAAGCCAATTTGTTTTACTTATATTTGCCTTTGGAGATATTGATATCCACCTTGCCTACATTGGTGTTTGGACAGCAATGTTAATCAAAACTTTTTTACCTATCAGCCTTGGAGATATTGGAGTCAGAGAAGGTACTGCGGCTTATGTTTTCGGTTTGATGAGCTTTCCTAAAGAAGCGGCTGTTTCTGCAGGTTTCATGCTATTTGTGATCAATATTTTAATTCCTGCAGCTGTAGGAGTATTCTTGATCCCTTTCGCAAGATTTGTAAAGGGGTATCTGAAAAATGGGAAGAAGGAAACTACCGGAACGCATATCCGTTTATGATCTTACACCCAAATTCTTTTTCTAATTTATCTTCATAGATCTGTATCATCCTGTTCAATATTCTCTTCTTTGAAAAACTTAGCTCTGTTTTTTCATAAGGATCAAGTTTAATGTCAAACAATTCATAAATAATATTGTCGTTCATAGGTTTAATATTCAACTTATAATCACCCCTGATCAATGCTCTTGGAATAAGAGGAGAGTTTTGCACATAATTTGATCGCTGCCAATCTGTTAAAATGATATTCTGCCTTTTAAATTCCGCTTCAAATAATGAAGTTCCTTCAAATTGAGAATTCTTTGGAAGTTTTATCAGATCTAATAACGTAGGAATAATATCGTTTATCGTGTAATTATTACGAACAACTTTTTCGCTTTTGAATTCTTGGTTGCTGATGTACAAAGGTACTTTATAGTTGAGATTTGCAAGACCCTTTCTCCCTTCAGGTATTCCAAATAAAATTATGTACGTATTATTGTATTTTTTACTGTCTTTCAGCTCTGAGATAATATTCTGCAATTCATCATCTATGTATGTTAGATACGCTTTTTCAAAACTCTCTTTTTCGATCATCTTGTAATACGGATAAGGCAGATTCTTATTATTGTCTGACAATATATAGGTTAAAGCAAATGATTTGCCTTTTCTTTTGATTTTTTTTGAAAGAATGTTTTGTAAAAATGCTCTATCCTGATAGCCCTCAAGGAAAAATATTTCGTTAAATAAATTGATAAACATCTTGTTATTACAGGCAACCGGAAGCAAAGTGTGCTCTTCAAGTGTAGCCGATCGAACTATGTTTTTTTTGTTCTGTTTATATAAAACTAAATTATTTGAGCTTTTATAATCTGTAAAAGCAAATTCTTGATCCGAGATGAAAGAAGTATTATAGTCTGAATTTTTGTTTAAGAATGAAAGCATCGTATTATTTTCAAGATCGTACGGTGTATTGCCATTTAAAAATTCATACTTTTCAGGATGATGAGAACTTAGAAATGATAAAACAACTGCATTCGGATCATTTGATAATGCAAAACAGTTTTCAAAATTATAACTTGTGGATATTATTTCATTAAATCCTTTGTAATCTTTAAGGAATGATCTGCTTAGTTGTGTATTTTTCAGACCTTTAACGCCAATAAATAAAATATTCTTTTTAAAATCTGCATCTGCATTTGCCCAGCCATAATTGAACATTATCAGCATAATTCCACTTATTGATAAAATATATCCTACAAATCTTGAAAAACCATCATGCAATGAAATTTTAGTGAATATATTATGTATGAACATACCCAGTATCACTATCAAAAATATTGTAAAATATAGAGGTGAGAAATTGTTTACTAGAAACTGAAACAATGAGCTTAGAAAGAAATTAGGACTTAATAGGGTTGATCTAAAAAATGCAGGCTGGTTTATAATCTCTCTGCTTACAAGTATAAAAATTATCAGGGTTGAGTAGCTTGCGTTCTTTAATATCGACAGGATCTGCTTATTAAAACTATTTTCTATATAACTTATATACCGCTTTTTCTTGGTAGTTATAATTCCGGCACTTATACCACCGATCAAAGAACCTAATATTGTATAGGTCAAAAAGATCTTTAATTGTTCTAACCAATAGACCTTACCGAGATCTCCATAATCTGCATCGGAAACCGCTAATTCAATAAGGAACAGCAGCCAAACGATGATCAATGAAGGTAAAATATTTTTTAGAATTGCTTTCAATATCGATTATTAATAAGTTATAGGCTCGTTTTTAAATTTAATTGCATACTGACTCCATGCAACCATGAACAATGCTGCGATCAATGGACCTACAAGGAAACCGACTATTCCAAGCCATGCGATCCCCCCTAAACTTGAAATGAACATTAGTACCGGA
>WTAK01000334.1 GCA_013139625.1 Candidatus Delongbacteria bacterium
TTTTATGCACTTCTATGATTTATATCTGTACAACAAATACAAAGCTAGAAATATCTAAAAACTATATCCTGATCGGATAAAAAAGTTATATTTTGTTTAATTATTTCTATAAAAATCTAGATTTAAGCTTGAAAATAGAGAAAGCTTTTTATAAATAAACTTAGATGAAAGTTTTGGTCCGTGAATAATAAATACATTACTTAAAGTATTTTTGCTAAAATCTGATTGATCAAAATCATGAGCATCAATTTCATGAAAGTAATATTCTGTTTTAATATCAAATTTACCTAAAAGCTTGTATATATAACCGAAGGATAGGTAATAGTGATTTTTAAAGTTTATTGGGTTTTCAGTGAACTTATCATAATTGAAATTTCCAAATTCTTCATATTTGTATCTACTTGAAAGCTGTAATTTATATTTATCTGAAATAACATAATTTATTGTATCTTCTAAAGTATAATTCTTTATAATGAAACTTCTTGAAAAAGTTTCGTCATAATCATACGACCTAAAGTAAGATTGAATTGATATCTTACCGGCAAGGCTTATAGATTTCTTTTTGGATATATTATAATTGGTTGATGAATTTATGATCCTATCAATATAGTTTGAGCTACTTTTCTCTGCAGAAATATTTATAAGATGATAGAATTCAAGAGGGAATGATTGGGAGATTTCTAAAATTTCATTAAATTTATATGATATAGATGGTTCTACATAAAGTTTTAAGATATCTCTGTCTTCAGAGTTTGATAAAGTTAATGATTTGTATTGATGTTTGAAATAGTTCAACGTTAAAGAAGATTCATAATTTCTGGCAACAAACGTATTCTTAGAATTCAATTGAAAAGTATAAAAAGAAAAAGATTCTTTCAAATTATTGTGTGTAAACTTATTACTTCCGGTATCAAATTCAACTTTGAATAAGGACTTATATTTACTGATATGGAATAAAAGTTCATCAATTAATTTAATATTCACATTCTCATTGTAGCTATAAACGTTATCTTCAACGAATATATTTTTATCTCTTTGAAAATATCTTGTACTGACTAAGTTACTTAAATTTGAGGTGATATTATATTTAAAATTCCCATTCAGAGAGTATTCTTTTTTATTTATTCTGTTAGACTGGTATTGTGAGTCGTAGTAATGATATTGTGATCCAACATATTGACCAATTAATGAATAGTCTCCAAGATTATCGTTTAAATTTTCAAAATATTGGCTATTTATGTTAGAATAATAATTGATTTGTTGATCTAAATTATCACCAGTATTGGTTACATTAAACTTAAAGGCATTATTGTTTGTATTAACGGCAGAATTTAGGTTTGACGACCATTTGATACCTTTTGATAGATCCGGTTCATCATTTTTACTCGTATAACCTAAAGCCATCTCTAAGGTGGATTTCAATAATGAGACTTGAACTTTGGGCATCAAAGAAAATTCATTATAAGTAGGTTTTGATCCAGATGTATTTGTATCAAAATTTGAATTTATTTCTCCACCTATATTTAAATATCTGTTTTTAATTAGGAATAGAACACTTATATCATTGTGATTTTTTGAATAGTTATTGTAGTTATTTAATTTATTTTTACCGGACAATTTAAACAGAGAAAGTGAATCATCATGGGAGTAACTTAGGTTCAATGAAAAAACCTTATGTGTATAAAAATCGTTATAGCCAAAATACAAAGTATCAGGTTGGCTTTGAGAAAATACTACATTCGAAGCTATCAAGATAAAGAATATTAGGAGGAATGATCTTGTCATTAAAGTTAGTTTGAGTTATTTTTATTGTTAGTAAATAATTGACCGCAAGCGGCATCAATATCTTCTCCTCGACTAGTCCTAAATACTACCGGAAAGTTTACATTTTTAAAGAAGTTGTAAAACTTTTGTTGCTGTTGATTACCTGTTGAAGAAAATTCAGTATAGGGGTTATCATGGTATTTAATAAGATTTAACTTAGATGGCAACTCTGAAAGTAATGTTTTCAATTCTTTTGCATGAGCAATACTATCGTTAATGTCTTTTAATAGGATATATTCAAAGACAACTTTTCTGTTTGATATTTTGGTATATTCTTTCAGAATTAAAAATAGATCATCAAGAGCATACTGCTTATTTCCGGGCATTATTTCACTTCTTTGATTGTTAAATGGGTTATGAAGTGAAATTGCTAATCTAAATCTAATATCAAGATCTATATATTTCCTGATCCCAGGGATATGCCCAAATGTTGAAATTGTTATTTTCCTAGCTCCGATAGCTAATCCATTGTCACTATTAAGAATGGTGGCACTTTTAATTACATTATCAAAATTGTCAAAAGGTTCGCCCATCCCCATATATACTACATTCGTTATTCTATTTTGCTTTAGATTTTGTATAAATAGAATTTCTTCAACTATTTCTGCAGTAGTCAAATTTCTTATAAATCCCATTTTTCCTGTTGAGCAAAATGAACAATTGAATTTACAGCCTATCTGGCTTGAGATACAAAGTGTTAATCTATTCTTTTCCGGTATAAGCACCGATTCAATAAAATTTCCATCCCTAAGTTCAAGCAGAAATTTCTCAGTTCCATCAGAGCTTGATTTTTGTTCCTTTAACTTATAGATCCCTAGATTGAATTTAGATTTAAGTAATTCTCTGAATTTTATTGAAACATCTGACATCTTATCAAATTCAAGAATATTTTTTTTATAGATCCAATCCCATATTTGTTTTGCAAGATACTTTTTTCCGCCTAGTTCTATAATGAGAGCAGTTAATTCTTCCAATGTTAGATCTGTTAAATATTTATTCATTATTATAATCTCTTATGTTTAATATACTGTTAAATAAAAAATGAAATTTAACAAATGTCAAATTCCATTTTAATTATTATTAGAAATTATGATTATTTAGTTATGGTAATTATTTTTTCAAAAAATTATCAGCTACCAGAATTCTACCACATCCTTCACAAATATTATAATCATCAGCTAATTTGATTTTCTGTTGGAATTGATATGGAATATGTATTTTACATCCATCACATAACCCATCTTCTGTTACAAATGTGATAGCAACACCATTCCGGATCTTCAATATTCTATAATAATGGTTTAAAAAAGGTTTTCTGATCTTACCTTCAATTCTTTTTTTCTTTTTATTCAGTTTATCGACTTCATCTAGGTTTATTTTTGTTATTTTTCCGATCTTGGTTTTTTTACTTTTTATTTTTTTCTTTATTTTAACAATAGCTTCATTTTTTTCTGAAATTTCATTATCAAGAAGAATATTTTCCTCATCTAACTCAGATACCTTATTTTGAAAAACTTCTAAAGCTATTTCTAATTTTTTTACTTCTCGTTTAATATGTTCTTTCTTTGTTTTCTTTTCATTATCAAGATCCGATTTTTTTTGACCAAGTATTCTTTCGTGATCCAAGATGTCTTCTTGATAAGATTTTTTATCTTCTATATATTCTTTTTGTTTTCTTACTGATTTTAGTTTGTTTAAAGATACCTCTTCAACCTCATTATTTAGTTTCTCTATCTTATCGGAGATAGTTCTTTGCTCTCCCGTTAATTGGAAAATTGTACGATCAACCTTTTGTAACTCCATTAGCCATTTTAAATCTTCAAACATAGTAAACTCCTCTAGTTAATTATCCAATGAGAATGGTTTTATTAATAAATCTTTAATATTCTCTACGGTTTCATCTTTCTTTAAATTACTCATAATAACATTAATGTTAGGTGCATAATCAAATAATACCTGCCTGCAAGCGCCACACGGACTTGTAGGTATAGAAGAATTAGATACAATTAGAATTGAATCAAATTCTTTTTCTCCGTTGGTTAATGCAGTAAATAATGCAACTCTCTCAGCGCATATTGATAGCCCATAAGATGAAGATTCTACATTGCTACCAGAATAAATATTTCCATTTTTAGTCCTTATAGCAGCACCAACTTTAAATTTTGAATATTTTGCTGAAGCATTTTCTCTTGCTTTAGTTGCAATATCATATAATTTTGTATAATCTTGTTTTATAGTCATAATTTATCGATTGATTATTAATTCTTGTCCCGGATATATTTTTGCAGTTTCTGTCCCGGATGACATTTTTATGATTTCTAAATCGTTTAGTTCTGCAATTTCTTTCCAACTAATTCCATACCTAAACGCAATACTCTCAATATTATCTGTATTCTCAACAATATATTTTTCTAAGATCAATTGTTGAAAAGAGCTATCTGCGACAGTAATATTATCAGAGGTCAAATACCCATTGTTTATCAGTTCAGACTCCAACAGTTCTTCAGAACCTTTAGGTATAAATACCTCTAAAGCAGTGAACTTTGAAATATAACTTTCTGATTTGTATGATTTATATTTCAAATGAGGATTTGTGTTATAAAATTCTCTAAAATTAATATTCAGCATTCCACATATTTCTTTATACGGCAAATTTTTTGCTCCGAGAGAAATCATATAAGATCTATAAATAGGGTTTTTGATTACAGAAGACCTAAAACCGTATTCTTCCGGATTTGAGAGTATTATCTTATATGCAATAATCTTAGGGACATAAAGGTCTGTCTCAGAGTTAGAGATGCAGTCCCAAAAATTTTTGGAATTCTGCGATTTTAGCATTGATGTAACATTTCCTTCACCATTGTTAAATGCTGCCAGCGTGAGAAATACATCATTATCAAAAATATACATTAAATGTGCTAAATGTTCAGCGGATGCTTGAGTTGATCTATATAGCAAATTTCTTTCATCGACTTGTTGATCAACTCTTAATCCATACATTCTGGCAGTTGCAGGCATTAATTGCCATGGTCCTGAAGCCTTACTTTTAGACATGGCTCTTAGATTAAAATCTGATTCAACTGGAATAATATAAGAAAAATCTGAATCTAGCCCATATTGTCTAAGAATATGATTTGCGAGAGGCAGGTGTGTATTTTGCCTATCAATAATCGATTGTATATACCCTCTTCGATCATGGATCAGATTGTTAAATACTTTTTCGATCCTATTTTTGACATCAAATTTTTCTAAAGGAACGTTTGTTCCGGCAAAAGTAATTGTTTCCGGTAATTTGTATATGGGATCTGCAATTAACGAAAAGCAGGAAATGAAGATTATTAGTAAAATTTTTCTTAAATATATTGTAAAGTTGTTTTTCAAGTTCAATCCAGCCTACTTTTAAAGAATTCTTAATATAACAAAAAAAGGTGCTTAAATCAACCTAAATAACCAAAATTTTGAAGATACTATTCCTTTAATTTCGTAACTAATAGCTTGTTACTCATACACGATGTCGTTATATTGATAACGAATTACGGGTTCACATTAATAAATTCTAAGGTTTTTTATGAAATACGGAATTATTGACAACTTACACAGAAATCATGATAAAAAATTGCTTAAAAATATATTTAAAGAAGTAAAAGACTTTGGTTTGGAAGTTGTAATAAACAAAGAAACTGAGTACAACGAGCAGTTTAAT
>WTAK01000223.1 GCA_013139625.1 Candidatus Delongbacteria bacterium
ACAAGTTCCTGCATAGCTTTAACATTGATATTGCTTTCCGATGGGAATTCAACTTTATTAGAAGGTCTTTTAGCTTCAATAATAACACTTACAGATGATTTAGATGTTTTGTCACTATGAATTACAAGATCATTCCTGTCTTTTGTATTTATCTCATAAAGCCCTTTGTAATATGTATCTAATAAAAAATCACGAACGATATTCTTTGCATGTTCCTCGCTTTCCTGAATATCTATTTTATCTAATAATGTTAAAAGATTGCTCTTAAATAATTCAATATCATCTCTGGTAGGTTTAACCTTTAAATAAGCCTTATTCAATGCTTGTTTAGGTTTCAATATCTGCTCTGACATCTAAACTCCAATATTAAAAATATGCTGTAGCTGAATACTTACAAATTATAATATATCCTAATAACTATTATATTTCAACGATAATATCATTTATCTTTATATTCTTTTGCGTATTAAGTAAAAATTCCTTAATATAAATTTAATCTAAAAGAGAGAGTTTAACATGAAAATATATTCGTTCAACGTAAATGGTATCAGAGCAGCCACGAAAAAGGGACTTTTTGATTGGTTCGATGAAGAAAAACCTGATATTTTATGTTTGCAGGAAACTAAGATCCAAGATGATCAAATTGAAGAAGATATAAGAAATAGAGAAGGTTATCATTCGTATTTTTCTTTTGCAGTGAAAAAAGGTTATAGCGGAACTGCCGTGTATTCCAAGATGAAACCAAAAAATATTGCTCACGGAATCGGTATCGAAGAATTTGACAGTGAAGGCAGGATCGTACAAGTTGAGTTTGATGAGTTTACTCTATTGAATATATATTTTCCAAATGGTCAAATGAATGATACACGGCTTGATTATAAACTCAGATTTTATGATGCAATATTAGAACACTGTGAAAAAATGAGATCCAAAGGAACAAACCTTGTTATTTGTGGAGATTACAACACGGCTCATTTTCCAATTGATCTGAAAAATCCTAAATCCAATGAAAAAAGATCCGGATTTTTACCTATAGAAAGAGAATGGATGGATAAATTTGTAAAAACAGGTTATGTTGATACTTTTAGAAAATTATTCCCTGAGAAAGTTGAATACTCCTGGTGGAGCTATCGTTTCAACGCCAGAAAGAACAATGCAGGATGGAGAATAGATTATCATTTTGTAAACAAAGAATTCTTCGATAAGGTCAAAGATGCATATATTTTAGGTAATGTATTAGGATCCGACCATTGTCCGGTTGTGGTCGAATTGGATTTGTAAAAATAGGAACGCATCCCTGCGTTCCCTACAAAATCCAATTATTTTATTACGTCAAACCCTGTGTATTTCCTTAAAACCTCAGGAACTGTAATAGACCCATCTTCATTCTGATAATGCTCAAGCAAAGAAACCATCAATCTTGAAGTTGCCAATCCACTTCCATTCAATGTGTGAATAAATTCAGGTTTTGCTTTAGGTTCAGGTCTGTAACGAATATTCATTCTTCTCGCTTGAAAATCTTCAAAATTACTGCAAGAAGAAGCTTCTAAATATTTATCTTCTGCCGGTGACCAAGTTTCAATATCATAGCATTTTGCAGCACCAAAACTAAGATCTCCCGTACACAGCTCAAGCACCCTGTAAGGAATCTTCAACTCAGAAAGAATATCTTCAACTCTTTTCAGCAATTCTTCAAGTTCTGCGTAAGAAGTTTCAGGCTTTGTAAATTTTACCATCTCAACTTTATTAAATTGATGAACTCTAAGCAATCCCTTTGTTTCCTTACCGTAACTTCCCGCTTCTCTTCTGAAACAAGGTGTATATCCTGTATAATTTATCGGTAGATCAGCAACATTCAACATTTCTTCTCTGTGAATATTTGTGATCGTAACTTCACCTGTAGGTACCAAATACAGATCATCTCTGGTAGCATGATACATATCGTCTTTCAATTTTGGAAGTTGAGAAGTTCCTTCCATCGCAATTGGCAGTGCAACTATTGGTGGAATTACCTCTGTGTATCCATTCTTGATATGAAATTCAAGCATGAAATTGATCAAAGCTCTTTCTAGTTGAGCTCCCTTTCCAAGATATAATGGAAATCCTGCTCCAGACATTCTACTAGCTCTTTTAAAATCCATAATACCATGTTTTTCTGTAAGTTCGATATGATCCAATACTTTAAAATTAAAATCTCTCTTTTCGCCGACTTCTTTTACAGTGACATTATCTTTCTCACTTTTACCTACAGGTACAGATTTGTGAGGTAAATTCGGCATAGACATCATGATTTCTCTGATATCAACATCGAGCTCTCTTATCCGACCGTCAAGAACTGCTATTTTGTCACCTATCTCTCTTGTTTTAGTGATAGATTCTGTCGCATCTTGCTTTTCTCTTTTCAACTGAGCTATCATTTGAGTAGCTTTATTCCTTTCAGCTTTAAGCTCCTCTGTTTCGCCTAATAACTTTCTTTTATCAATATCAAGTTGTAATAATTTATCAATATCAATTACACTATTTTTTGTTTCTAATCTTGTTTTTACTTCATCAGGGTTTTCTCTGATATATCTAATGTCTAACATTATATGCTCCAATTTTTTGTATTTATAGCTTGAAATATATAAAATATTTATATTTTAGCAA
>WTAK01000153.1 GCA_013139625.1 Candidatus Delongbacteria bacterium
TATAGATGCATTGTTAGATGATAGAATCAGATTAGTAACTATCTCAGGTACTGCTGGTACAGGTAAAACTTTACTGGCTTTAGCTTCTTCACTTGCTATGAGAAAGAATTATAAGCAGATATATCTAAGCAGGCCAATTGTTCCTTTAAGTAACAAGGACATTGGTTATCTTCCGGGTACAGCTAAGAATAAGATAGAACCTTATATGCAACCGCTATATGATAACCTTCAATTTATTCAGAATAACTTCAAAGAAGGATCTGAGCACTATGAGATCATAAATGAATTGCAGAAAAGAGAAAAATTGGTAATCTCCCCTCTTGCGTACATCAGAGGACGAACTCTCAGTAATATTTACTTTATAGTTGATGAGGCTCAAAATTTATCTCCTCACGAAGTAAAAACTATCATTACACGAGCCGGAGTAGGAACAAAAGTCGTATTTACAGGTGATATCTACCAAATTGATACACCATTCTTGGATTCAGGATCTAACGGATTATCATATATAATTGATAGATTGGAGAATCAAGAACTATACGCACACATTACCCTAAGAAAGGGTGAAAGATCAGAACTTTCGGAGTTAGCTTCGAAGTTATTGTAAAAATAGAATCACAGGAGAAATATGGAAACGATTATAGAAAAAATAATACCCAAAGCATTTTTAGTTGGAGTATGTTTAAATAAAAGAGATCTTGAACAAAAAGAACTATCATTGGATGAACTTGAAAGACTTGCTGATACAGCAGGTATCGAAACAAAAGGAAAATTCATTCAATCCAGATCAAAAATAGAAAAGTCAACCTATGTAGGTAAAGGCTTTTTAGAAGATCTTAAAGCAAAAATGGAGATGGTTCAAGCGGATATTTTAATATTTGACAATGAACTCTCCCCTACTCAGGGAAGAAATATATTAAAAAGACATGAGATAGAAGCAATTGACAGAACTGAGTTGATATTAGATATCTTTCACGATCATGCACGAACAAAGGAAGCTAAGCTCGAAGTTAAGATCGCTGAATTAAAATATCAGTTACCTAGATTGAAAAAGCTATGGTCTCATCTTGATAGAGAAAGAGGTTCTTCAGGAAGTGCAGGTGGTGCTTCAAGAGGTATGGGTGAAAAACAGATAGAAGTTGATAAAAGAATCATCAGGCAGGAGATAGGAAAAATCAATAGTGAACTTACTCATATAATGAAGCAAAAAATCACTCAGAGAAAACAAAGAGAAAATGTAAAGAAGGTTTGTCTTGTTGGTTATACCAATTCGGGTAAATCAACTTTATTCAATAAACTCACCGGTGCTGATGTACTAGTAGAGGATAAGTTATTTGCAACTTTAGATTCTACTGCCAGATCACTTGAACTGGAAAAAGGTAAGAGCATAATACTTTCGGACACTGTGGGATTCATTTCTTCACTACCTGGAAATCTTGTTGCATCTTTTAGAGCCACATTGAAAGATGTTAACGATGCTGACCTGTTGGTACACATTGTTGATATCTCTGATGACAATTGTGAAGAACAGATCAAGGCAGTAGATATAGTTTTGAAAGAAATTGAAGCACATGAGATACCTTCAATATTGGTTTTCAATAAAGTTGATAGACTTTCAGAGCACAGAGTAAGAGAAGAGATCTTCGTTGATAAATATCCAAGATCAGTGATCATTTCAGCTGTGACAGGAGAAAATATCGAGAAGTTGCTTAAGAAAATTGATGATATGCTTAATCTTTCAAGTGTTTACAAGCTATTATTCCCATTTGAAGAGCAAAAGCTGTTAGCTCAGTTACATGATTTCGGAAAAGTTCTTTCAAAAGATTTCACAGACGAAGGAGTTGAAGTCGAAGCAGTGATCAATAAGGAAGATTTGAAGAAGGTGGAGAAGTATATAGTAAAAACATAAGGGCTCAAAATGTTGAGCCCGTACAAACACAGAATGTTTCGTAAGGGCACAATACCTTGTGCCCGAAAAAAGCGTAATTCCGTAGGGTCGGTACCCCCGTGTCCGACCGGATGGGATTTATTTAAAAGGAGATTCAAAATATGAAAATAATAAAATACATTTTAATTTTAACATTATTTATCTATGGTTCCCTTTTCTCCCAATCAGGAGAAAGTTCTGAATTAGCATACGGCTTCAAATTGTATAACAATAAGATATACGATGTCGCTATTACACAATTCCGATCATTCCTGGAAACCTATGGATCGTCTATTTCTGCTCCTAAAGTTCAATATCATTTGGCAGACTGTTATTTACTATTGAATGAAAAAGAAAAAGCCTTATCAAATTATCAAAAAATAATTCTAAATTATCCTCGGTCAGAATATTGCGAATTGGCTATTACAAAGTCAGCAGAACTCTTAGAGAACACAGATAAGGAAAAATCTGCCAGATATTATTTACAGCTGAAGAATTACTTCCCTAAATCATCTAAGATACCTGAGAATGCTTACAAAGCTATTGAAATATTCTACAGTATCGGTCTCATCGGAGAAACTAAAGAGAATATTGCTGTATTGAGAAAAAATTATCCTGCAAATATTTTCACCAAACGATCTATGCTTATCCTTGCTAGGATACAGGAAACAGAGAATCAGACAGTTCTTGCAGAGAGAACTTTTAAAGAACTCCTACGAACAGACATTAAGGAATTAAAAAGTAATGTACTTTATGACCATGCGTTATTTTCTATCAGGCAAAAGAGGTTGGCTACTGCAGAGAAAGATCTCAAAAAGATATTGAAAGATTATACAACAAAGAATAAATATTACTTTCCTGCTTTGATAGAATACTCTGAGCTGTCTTTATCTAATCAGAAGTTCAAAGAGATGCGTAATTTACTATATCAGGCTAAGAATATTCCTGACAAGTACAGCTACACAATTTCATTATTAAAAGGCGAAGTTGAGTATTTTACGAACAATTACACAAAGGCTTTAGTAGAGTTCGATAAAGCTAAAAATATCAGCAATACACTTGAGATAAATATCAAGACATCTTTCGTACATGCAAAACTTAATGAATTCGAAAAAGCCGGAGATATACTATTAAATTCAGTTCAATTGGATTCAATTGTAAACAAAACTGCTGAACTGATAAAAATATCTCTGTTGGCAAGCTTTGAAAGTTATAATAAAGCTAAAAAGTATGACAAAGGTATAACAGCATTAAGAACTTTCATTGAAAAATATCCATCAGATGAAAATTCTCATAAACTTAAATTTAAGATAGGTAAATCTTACTACGAATCAGGCAAGTATTCATTCGCATTTGAAATTTTAAAAGAATTTTCACAGAACTACCCTAATTCTCAATACATTGATAATGCTATATTTTTAGCCGGTGAATCAGCTCTAAAAATAAAAGATTTTAACAATGCACTTATTCTTTACGATATGATACTTGAGAAATATTCTGCGTCAGAACTTTACACTTTGGCAAGATCAAGGAAAGAATATTTGATAAAATATAAGATCAGAGAAGAAGATCTTTTAGATGAGATTGCAGACTTGTCTACAAGAAAGTTATTCAAAGAGACTACTAATAAGCTTATCTATGACTGGGGTAAATTCTACTACTATAAAATGAAGGATTATTACAGGTCGGCTGAATATTTAAATAAATACATAAATGTTATCAAAACAAAGAATATCGAACCTGATGCTGAGTGTTTATATCTATTGGGTTCTTCATTGGTGAATATAGAAAATACTGATGATCAAAAACTAAAAGAAGCTTATGGAAACTTTATCGCAATTACTCAGAAAACGGATGTAGGTAAGAAGATATTAAATAAGACTAATATTGAACTTTACGATCTTATTAAGAAGCTCTTCCCTGCTGAAGAATCTAAGGGTTTGATCGAAGCTAAATATCCTGCTTTAATAGAGAATAATATTGATGATGTTGATGGAACTTTATTCCATAAATTCATTTTGGATATATATAAAAGTAAAGATATGCCGAGATTTCTTAGCTATTCAGAGAAATTCATAGGGACAAGATCAAACTCAAAATATGTTGATGAGATAAATTTCTTAAGGGCGGAAGCATTATATAGTTCAGGTGAAACAGAAAAAGCGATCGAGTTATACAAAAACATAGCTTCAAAGAAGAATAATGATATATATAAGCTTAGATCATTGTCAAAGCTAGCTACCATTCCTACGATAGAGCCGTATGAAAAGATATCTCACCTTAATTCTATAAAGAATGATTTCTACTACACTGACATTTCAAGAAATGCTAATGGACAGATCGCAGAGATCTATGCCGGTAACAAAGAATACAACAAAGCTTTAAGCATATACAACAAACTTGAAGATAAGATGAACAATACGATTATATCCCCTCGCTGGAATTTTAATCTGAATAACTATTCTAAGAATATTGCAGATATTTATTTTACTCTGAAGAACTATGATAAGTCAGAATACTATTACAGAGCCTACTTGGCAACTTCTACAAACGATATTGATAAACAGGAAGTATTGCTTAACCTGAATGATATATATAAATCCAGAAATGATGCTGAATCATTAGAAAATAATCTCAAAGAGATCCAAAAACTTTCTAAAGGTGAAAAAAGTTACCTTGCAGCTATGACACTGGCTGATATTGACTTGGATAAAGGAAATTATGCTATTGCGATAAAACAATACAATAAGATACTTAAAGATTACAAGCCGGAAAATACTACTGAATTAGAAGCAAAGATAATTCACGCAAAATTTAGACAGAAAAAGATAACACAAGCTGATGAACTGCTGAAAAAGTTTAGAAAAACTCACAGAGAAAAATACGACAGAGATATATTCGAACCTAAGTTCTATCTGGAAAAAGCCAACTCTTACCTATCAATGA
>WTAK01000211.1 GCA_013139625.1 Candidatus Delongbacteria bacterium
TTACGCGTTTTATTTATACCAACTTTATAGTCTTTAATAACTTTAGTTGGTTTAATCTTTGCAAAACTATTATTTATCATTTTTCCCCAGCCAAAATGCCCATCCACAAATACGATCCCTGTATTTCCGGTAAAGTTAAAAACATTGCTTTGATATCCATCTTCATCTTCATTGAAACGATAATCTAAAGTAACACTTCCTCTATTTCCTGAATATGAAGTACGATTTGATATATCAAGCGGATCTCTCTCAGAATGATTCGTTGATAAATTATTTACAATACTACCATTTTCAGAATTATAACTCCAATTTACTCTACCTGCTTGATCTTTACTATCATAAACAGAATTAAATAAGTGATTTATCGGAGGATTATATGTAAAGCTTAAACTCGCCCTCCACGAATCGTAAAGGTCACTCTCTTCTCTATTGCTTATCGTACAAGCAATTCTCATACCGGATGAAATTCTCTTCGCCAAAGATAAAGAATACGTATGAATATCATTCTGACCTTCTCTACCCCAGCCATACGAAGTACTGAAAGAGCCATTTATAGTCTCGGTAATATTCTGAGATACTGATCCTGTTATTATGTAAGACACTAAATTTTTTGGTGTTAATTCGTTTATATTTGCATAATTTTTTCCGAGATACTCTACAGATCCTCTCCATTGTCTGTGGAATGGATTTTCTTCATAGTTGTTATCGAAATAACTATATGATAATCTTGATGCACAATCCACAGAAGCTGAATCTGTAGCACTCATAGCCACATCAATGTTGAAATTTCCAAAAACAGTTCCAAAATTACTACCCATACCGAACATAAATTGATCAAATTTAATTTGTGAGTATGAAGCTAATGTTAATCTATTCGTAATTCCTCTGCGGTAAAACATTGAAGTAATCGGTTCATCTGTATGATAATCTATTTCTCCATTAAAATATTGGCTAGCAACTCCAATATTAATTGAGTATTGATCAAGATCTTTTTTTAATTGAAGGTTATTGTTATATGAATTAAGATCGATTGTTTCTACATCTCCAATATCATTTGTAATAACTACTTTTACGTTATTGATTCCATGGTTTAAAGATGTCTGCCTCAGATTAAACGGTCCTGGATCAACTTCTCTCTTTTCCATTAGAACTTCATTAGCGTAGATCTCTACTATAGAAGGTCTTAGTATCACAACACCATTCATTGATTCCGGTTGAGTAGTTCTATACGGCTGAAGATTAAAATCTTTTGTAAAAGCAATACCGCCCATAGAAGGTGATGTTTGATAACCTAATACAGGTATCGAAAGATCTCCTAGGTAATATCTGAACATATACTCCGGTTGGTCATATACCAATCTGGTCATTGACCTCCGCCATTGGTCATCTCGGGAATACTCCCCCAATCCTTCCAACACCACTTGATGTATATTTAGAGCTCCATCAAAATTGATGGCAAATGGTCTGATATTTTCGATCTCAACATCATAAGAGCTATAATTTAATTCTTGGGCAGCTCTTAGATTTAAATACCCACTATATTTACTTGGAGACAAAGCATAATCAATATTACTCGGAACATTGCTATAACCAAGTTCAGAAGTATTAGCTTTAATATATTCAGGTGGGACACTTAGTTCGAATTGAAGTAGCTGCTCATCATAATCAGTAAATATATTATTTTCCTCTAGGAAGGTAAGGTTTACCGTACTTAAATTCAACGTTGCACCAACCAGCCATTCAAGTAATGGTTTATTGATGACTTGCCCTAATTTTCTATACAATGTATTTTTACGAACATGTACCTGATCAGCTCCTTTTTTCAGAAATACTTCAATTTTGCCAACTCTGTTTCCATTGATAAAAAAAGGAACAAGTAACTTATATGGTTTTACCTGATGATAGCCGAATACTTCATAGAATAAAGCATCATAATCAGTATTGTTAGTTTCCGGCTTATCTAGTGCTAAAGGTTCTTGCAAAGCTAACAGGTCATACTCTCCCTGCACATCAGCCATAGCCAACAGATCAAATTCTTTTTGCAGATCTGAATACAAAGAAATTGTTGATAACAAAATACCTATAAGTAATATTTTCTTTATTGTTTCAAACATTATCTTTTTATCAATTCCACATTAATTTGTCCCAAAGGTATATTTTCAGGCCATAATATTGTAAATCGTCTCTTACTCTTTGCCAATATTGATGAGGCCATTGCAGGTACTTCATTCATTGTTAATATGACTGGTTTTAGTTTCCCACTATCTTCTTTCCTTGCGCCTTGCCTTACATAAAAAGCTGCATTCGTTAGTTTGCCGTGAAGATTCCCATTATTTATGCAAACTACCTCCAACTCCTGCTCTCCCTTATCATTTAAAGGTGCACCTATTGACTCTATTACAATATCAGAACTTGCATTCTTAGGTCTAACGTATAACCTTCCTGCATAATTCATCAGAACATTTAAACTTGCAGAAAAAGTTACATCTTCTTTTTTCTTTGCCGGAAGTTCTACTTCTTTACATAGTATCATATAGCTTTGTTCTGCTTCTATGTCATGCTTTCCTACATATCTGACTTGAATGG
>WTAK01000023.1 GCA_013139625.1 Candidatus Delongbacteria bacterium
AGGATTGGGATAAGTTTTGGAAAGAAACTGTTAAACTTAAGATATGGTTATGGAAGAAATCTTATGTCGATAAAGGTAGTTCGGACGGACAGAACTGGAGCATAAAAATAAAAATTGGCAAGATGAAGCTCCATACTTACGGATCAGGAGAATTTCCTGAAAATTATGAAGATTTTTTAGTAGCCTTAAGGAAATTGATCGGTGGCTTAGAATTTTCTTAATTTTATTTTTTTATCATTTTACTTTTCAAATTAATCTCTTATATTATATAACATAGTAATATTTATATGTAAAGTATATATAGTGCTTTGAGGACTTTTCGCTGCCTATCAGCAAGTCCTACCACAAATTGAATATTGTAATTTTGGAGAGGTTAATGCAAAATTTAGTACCTGAAAAAATTGTTCAAAATTTTATCGACAATAAATTCACAGATGAGTTTGATTGTTTTTCAATGTTCGTTGATATATCAGGTTTTACAAGTACAACTGAAGCATTAATGAAGCATGGCCAGGAAGGTGCGGAGGTTTTATCTGATATCCTAAAGCATTTATTTGAGACAATTGTGAATGCTGTTTATGATCATGGCGGATATGTGACGAAGTATGCAGGAGATGCTTACACCGCGATATTTGAAATTAAAGATAGCAAGGAAGCGACTGCTTTAAGAGTTTTAAATGCTGCAAAGATCACAAATCAATTTTTTGAAGATAATAAAATATTTGATTCTAGATTTGGAGAATTTGACTTTGGTGTTAAAGTTGGTTTAGCTTATGGTAATTGCATTTGTGGTATTGTAGGTTCTGAGACTGAAAAAACATATTATTTTAGTGGTGATTCAGTAGATTTTTGTGCGATGGCAGAACACAATGCAACTAAAGGTGACATTTGGATGCATGAGTCATTTTATAGCCATGTTAAAGATATTATAGCTAAAACAAAGTCAGCAGAACTTCATAATGAAAAATTCTATCAAGTGATCAAAACTAAAGATTTTAAAGTTACTCATGCTAAAAGAACAAAGGTAAATGCCAGTAAAGAAATTATTTACCAATTAACCGGTAAACTTGAAGCTGAATTCCCGATCGGAGAATTTAGGGATATCATTTCAGTATTTATTTCATTTTCGGGAAATGTAAATCTTCAGGAGATGATGGAGCGATTATACGATCTTAAATCTACCTATGGAGCTTCTCATCCTGTGTTGGATTTCGGCGATAAGGGTGGCAATATTCTATTGTTTTTCGGCGCTCCAATATCTTATGAAAATAATATTCAAAGAGCATTAAATTGCATACTTCGATTAGTTGAACTCAGAACAAAAGATGTAAAGATCCGGGCAGGAATTGCTAAAGGAGTTGTTTATTGTGGTTTTAGTGGGGCTGATATTAGACAGGAATTCACTGCTTTAGGTAATACTGTCAATCAAAGTGCAAGATTTATGATGCAGGCCAATTGGGATCAGGTATTAATGGGCAAAGAATTTACTACAAATGAAAATTTCACCTTTAATCATATCGGGGATATAAAATACAAAGGTATCGAAAATTTAATGCCAACTTTCGACTTAATCGGAAAAGCCGAGATCAAAGATATATTCTTCAAAGGAGATTTTGTAGGAAGGGTGAAAGAAAGAGAAAGATTGAGAAAGTATCTTTCCCCGCTTGATAAGAATAAGAATTGTGGCGCAATTTATATTGATGGAGAAGCGGGTATTGGAAAATCCAGATTAGTTAACAAAGTACGATCAGAATTGTTGACTGAGTACGGCAAAGGAAATGATTCCTTAAACTGGTTTTATTTTGCATGTGATGAGATAATTAAAAGTCCGTATAATCCATTAAATTATTTCTTCAATAGGCATTTTGATCTAAATGAAGATGATACCAAAGAAAGAAATTTCGATAGATTTAATGCTCATTTTGATGAGATCATTGAAAACATTGAGGATCCCCAATTAAAAGTAGATCTAGGAAATAAACGCGATTATATATCACATTTTTTAAATCTAAAAATATCAAACTCTGATATTTTGGTAGAAGAACCAAATGAAAGACAAAATAATACAATTTTGGCATTAGTGGCATTGTTCAAAGCTTATGGAGAAAAAAATAAGTTAGTATTTGAAATAGATAACGCTGGATTTATCGATAGTGATTCGATAAAGTTTTTTAAGAGATTATCTATAGAACTAAGAAAATCACCGTTTGTGATTATATTTAATAGTCGACTAAAAGATAACGGCGAAAAATATGATTTCGAATTTGAAAGGCAAAAAAGAATAAACCTGAAGAATCTGACGATAGATGATTTTAACGAATTAGCTAAGAGTAGGTTAAACGCCAAAACAATTCCTAATAAAACATTAAAAATACTCCAAAAGAAAAGTCATAAGAACCCGTTATACCTAGAACAGATGATCCACTATATTGTTGATAACAATCTTATTGACAGGAAAATGTTGATAAAACCAGATGCTGATCTACCTGATGGATTGAATAAGATTGTTATAGCCAGGATCGATAAGTTAAAACAGCATCTTAAAGAGATTTTAAAGGCAGCATCAGTTTTGGGCAACGATTTTTCCACAGAAGTATTATCTCATATTCTGAGCGATAAGTATAATAACATCAACAAGTATTTAAGTGACCTAGAAAACGAGGACATCTTGATACTAGTATCTGAGGTAAATTATTTATTCAAATATGCTGTGATCAGAGATGTTATTTACAATATGCAGTTAAGGAAAATAGTTAGAGAATTGCATGAAATAGCTGCAGATTCAATCGAAAAAATAAATAAAGACAATATTGAATCACACTTTAACACATTAGCATATCATTATGACCTTGCAGAAAATGTGGATAAATCGATGGAATATCTAAGAAAAGCCGGGAAAAAGGCAAGAAATGATTACCAGAATGATCTTTCGATCAAACATTTTAACAGGTGGATACACTATGCTTCCCTAAAGGTGGGGATAGGAGAAAATGATTGGCAAAAAGTAAAGATCAACAAAAATAATCATGATCTAGTATTGCAGTATGTCCATGTCAATTTTGAAAGATTTTATTTTTATTTTTCAATTTTTCAAGATGTACTCAAAAGTGGACCAATAATAGAAACTAGTCAAGTGTTAGCTAAAAAACTTAATGATGAATTCCTATATGCTCAAACGAATGGTGACAAAAGTCAGCTGCTGGCTTATCAAGGTAAAATAGATGAATCGAATACGTTTTTAAATGATGCTTTGAAAATTTTCACGAAATTAAAAAAACATAATAAAATTAGCTTAACCTATGAGAGTTTAGGTAAAAATTATTTGACATCAGGTAAAATGGATCAGGCGTTGGAGAATTTTAATAAGGGGCTAGAGAATTCAAAATCCATAAAAGATAAGAATTTGAAAAGCAAGATCAGTGCGAAATTATATGGAAATATAGGGATCGTGTATGATTACACAGGTCAATTTGATAAAGCATTAGAAAATTATCAGAAACAGCTAGAGATCACAGAGAAATTGAATTTTAAATTTGAAACTGCGAGTGCAATTGG
>WTAK01000311.1 GCA_013139625.1 Candidatus Delongbacteria bacterium
TTATTGGATTTTTAAAATTTTGTGCGTAAAGCATATCAATACATACAGCCAAACAGCTTTGCGCTCCTCTATCTTTTGACTTACCCGCCAAATCGGATTTGTAGGGGCGTACCCTTGTGGTCGCCCATTAACAAATAAGGGCAGGTACAAGACCAGCCCCTACAAATTATTTACATTCGTGCTGTATTTTTTCAAAATAAAGAAAGCATAAACCTCACTCCTATCATATATTGTAACATAATAAAATAAATTTGGAACAAGGGGTTTCAACCCCTTGCAATAATGGAGAAATAAAATATGTCTAAACATAATCACAGAAATAAAAAAAGATACCTTGCAAGAGAGCGAGACACCCAAAATCCTAAGAAAGGATCTAGAACTTACAGAGGAATAATCCAGCTTAAGAAAAATGGCTCTGGCAGAGTTACTTGCAGTGATATTGCAGCCAATGTTTTTATTCCAAGCATCTACACAAATGGAGCTTTTGATGGCGATGAAGTAGAGATCACTTTGATCGAATCTCCGAAATTCTTTGATGTAGAAGGAAAGGTTAAATCAATACTAAAAAGAAATACATCTCAATATGTCGGTGAAATTCATACAAAGAACAATCAATATTTTGCTGCTTGTGACAACGGAATGGTCATAAGATTAAAAAAGAAAAAAGTCGAAGCAAAATGGAAAGAAGCAAAGGAAGGGATTTTAGTCGTGATCGAGATCGATGATTGGAATGCTCCTATTACAGCACATATCGTTGAAGTTCTCGGAGAAAAAAGTGATCCGCATATTTCATTGAAAAGGATCGCTAGAAAATATGGTTTCAGAGAAGAATTCTCTAAAAAAATAATGGATGGGCTTGATGAATATTCGCAAGAATTCATTGAACAAAAACTAGCTGAAAGAACTGATCTAAGACATGAAACAATTTTTACAATAGACCCAACTGATGCTAAAGATTTTGATGATGCTATATCTATCAAAAAAAATGAAGATGGTTCATTTGATCTTGGAGTTCATATTGCTGATGTATCAACCTATATTGAAGAAAACGGACCTTTGGATAAAGAAGCTGCGTATAGGGGATGCTCACTTTATTTACCTTCGTCAGTGATCCCTATGCTGCCTAGAAAGTTGTCAAATTACCTTTGCAGTTTAAATCCTGATGTTGATAGATTAGCATTCAGTTGTTTCATGAAAATAGATGCTTCCGGTCATATATTAAAATCTCATTTCAAAGAAACTGTAATAAATTCATCAATGAGATTTGATTATCAAAATTTTCAACAGCTTTTTGAAACTTTGGAAAAAGGTGAAGAGCCTGATGAAAAATATGCAGATTTCAAAGATCTTGTTAAATGGTCTTATGAACTGAAAAGGATCCTGAAAGAAAAAAGGAAGAATGAAGGTAGCATTGAATTTGATCTTCCTGAGATAAAAGTAGTTCTAGATAAAGATGGTAACACTATTGATATTCGAAAATATCAACTTTATGAATCAAACAAATTAGTAGAAGAATTTATGCTAGTAGCTAATATTTGTTCGGCAGCATTCCTTGATAAACGATCTGAGAAATTACCTGCTGTTTATCGTATCCATGAAAAACCTTCTCAGGACAAGATACTGCACTTCTTTGATGATCTTGAAAACAACGGTATTAAAATAAAACGAATTGCAGATCTTACTGACCATAAATTCATTCAAAAAACACTGGAAGAAATAAAGAAAACACCTAACGGCGATATTGTTTCGATGAGCTTCCTTAGAGCTATGATGAAAGCAAAATACTCTACTGAGAACATAGGTCACTACGGACTTGCTTTTAAGCTTTACACACATTTCACATCTCCGATAAGAAGATATCCTGACCTGATGGTGCACAGGCTGATAAACAAACATCTTAAAAAACTTTCGATCAATAAATCTTTTGATAATAAAAAAATAATCGAAGGTAAATGTTTGCAATCAACTATGAGAGAGATCAGTGCCACTAAAGCAGAATATGAAGCAAGAGATCTTAAGATAATTGAATATATGATCGATAAAATCGGAAATAAATATGAAGGTATTATTGTTAGTGTTGTTCCTTTTGGAACTTATGTTAGATTAAAAGATATCCCTATTGAAGGACTTATCCGAGTTAGGAACGAGCATTCAGATAATTTTATTTTCAATGAAGATAGAAATCTTTTCAAAGGTAAACGAACTGGGATTGAACTTCATGTTGGTAAGGAGATTGAAATTGTAATCAGTAATATTGATAGGGATATGTTAACAATTGATTTTGAACTGGTAGTGAAGAAAAAGTAATCAGCGGCATATCTAAAAGTGCAACTTATTACACTTTTACTTGATTTTTCACATTTTTTGAGTTATATTGCTTTAAAAAGAGCAATATAATGCACTACGATGAATTTGCAAATATTATCAAAGACAGAAGAGAAGTCTTAAAGATCACTCAGGAACATCTTGCGGAACTTTCAGGTATCGGTCTTAGAACGCTTAAAGCTATCGAAACAGGAAATGGGAATCCTACACTTGAAACAATCATCAAGATTATTGAAGTACTCGGATTAGAACTGAACTTAAACATAAAAAACATTGATATCTAAACATGAGAAAAGCTAAAGTATATAGAAATAAAGAGTTATTAGGCTACTTGGTCGAAGAAGATCGAGAAAATTATGTTTTCAAATACGATGATACTTGGCTTATGGATAAAAACAAACCATCGGTAAGCTTGACTTTGCCTAAAAGCCATAAAGAGTACAGAAGTAAGTACCTTTTCCCATTTTTCTTCAATATGTTGAGTGAGGGTGCAAATAAAGACTTGCAAATAAAACAATTAAGAATTGATCCAAATGATGATTTCGGATTACTCTTAGCAACTGCTCAATACGATACTTTAGGAGCAATAACAATTAAACCTGAAGAAACAAATTAGTATGAATTTAAAAAAAATAAAATATTGTCCCTGTACATTGGCCGAAGGATTTGATATTTACAGCTCTGCTTGCTTAAAGAAGATGTTCGATGGAAAAAAAGTTAGCCATATCTTAAATTACGATCCTCCTTCTGTAAGTGAAGAGGCTGCCGAAATATTTATTGAAAACAGAAAGCGTATTTCAATATCAGGAGTTCAGACTAAGATCAGCCTTATATTAGAAAAAAATATTCTAAGATTAACCAAGGTCGGCGAACATGGAACTTATATCTTAAAACCTATTCCCCGAGACGTTAAGATGGTAGATCAGGTTCCTGCAAACGAACATCTTACTATGCAAATAGCTAAACAAGTTTACAAAATACCAACAGCAGAAAATGCAATTATCTTCTTTAAAGATGGCACACCTGCTTATATTACAAAAAGATTCGATGTTAAAGATAATAACTTAAAATTGGGAAAAGAGGACTTTGCATCTTTAGCAGGTAAAACTTCGGTGAATGCAGGTGATAATTATAAATACGATTATAGTTATGAGGAAATAGGATATCTTATACAAAAATATGTACCTGCTTGGCGTGTAGAGATCGAGAAATTTTTTGTTATTGTTATTTTCAATTTCTTATTCTCAAATGGTGATGCTCATCTTAAAAATTTTGCTTTATTAGAAAATAGCTCCGGAGATTATTTACTTAGTCCATTCTATGATCTTCTAAATACTAAATTACACGTTAACGATAGTGATTTTGCTTTAACAAAAGGATTATTTACAGATAATTTTAAATCCGACAAATATAAAACATCCGCTCATCCAACTTTATCAGACTTTATTGAATTTGGGAAAAGAATTGGTGTAAACGAGAAAAGAATAAATAAATTGATTGCTCCCTTTATTGAAAAGCACAAACTTATTGAAACACTAATTGAACGATCTTTCTTAAATTCAAAAAGTAAAAAAACATATAAATTGAATTATTCTACTAAATTAAATTACCTGAAAAAATGAAAACAATAGCTCACATACTTTTATTGATCTTATCAGCCTTGCTTTTCTCAGGGGATAATACCTACGAGATCAAAAAAAATACTAGCTTTGCTGTTACAAAATACAGACAAAAGAAATATCGCAGTGCAATGAATTATTTTGAAAAAGTTTTAAAACTTGATCCTGAATTTAAGGTAGTCCCTTTTTCTATTCTAGATAAACAAGCTCGTTGCTACAAAGAACTTGGATTAAATGATTCTGCAACAATTGCTTACGAAAAATTAAATCAGCTTGATCCAAGCAATAAAATTGCTCAACAAAATATTGAATACAAATATATTAAAAATAAAGATTTTTCTAAAGCTGCTGAACTAAGCAGAAAATTAGCTCTAGAGCATCCTGATAATGTTGAACACTGGAAAAACGCAGGTGATTACCTTTTCAGAGAAAATAATTTCAAGAAAAATATGACCAACATCTTAAGTTATTATAACAATTACTTTAAAAAGAAATTTGATGACAAAACTATCAAAAAAGTAATTTCTCTATCTAAAGTAAAATTAAATGAAGAACAATCAAAACTTATCGTCAATATTCTAGAATCTATAATAAAGAACGGTTCTGAAAATATTGATATTAAAAGAATATTGGCAAAATATTATATTGATTCACAACCAAATAAGATAGATACTGCAATGATATATTTAACAGAGATAGAAAAGAAACATCCGAACGATATAAAAGTTAAACAATTGTTGGTAGAAACTTATACGAATAAAAGAGATTTTGAGAAAGCTTTGGAGTATGCCGGGAAAATATTAAATATCAACGAACTTCATAATCCTTATAACGATTATAATTCTTATGCAAAATTATGTATCGAACTTAAGAAATTCAAACTCTGTAGAAATAATATCATTGAAGGAATGAAAAAATATAATGATAATTCTTTTAATAAGATACTTGCAAAGATATATAACGCTTCAGCATCATCAGGCCAGGAAGAATTGAAATATAATGATAAACTTGTGTTTCTAATAGCATTCGGACTTTACAATGATAGTAATGAACTATCCATAGCTGCTAAATTGAAAACCAGTGGTTTGTTACCTTCAAAATCAGACTATTTTATAAACAAAGATAAACTTTTTCCTGTCGGAAATAATTATAAATGGATCAATAAAGACTGGGAAGAAGTAAAACACATAAAAACTTACTTGAACAACTTATAAGGATACAATATGAAAAATATAATAATAATTCTACTTACATTGACCACATTTCTATTCTCCGGTTTGATCAAAGGTGATATAAAAGATAATAATGGAAATTCTTTAGGTGAAGCAAATATTACGATTGAAGGAACAACATTGGGCAGTGCCTCTGATGATGAGGGATACTATCTTATTACCGGTGTTAAGAAAGGTACTTACTCAATGAAATGCTCCTATATTGGTTATCATACTATCACTGCTGTTGGTGTTACTGCCTACGATGACTCCTTGACAGTAGTTAATTTTACTATGTATCCCCTTGAAATGGAAATGGAAGAATTGCAAGTTGAACACGAAGAAGAAAATATTAAAGAACCTATCAAATTCAGAGAATTAAAACCTATTGTATTCTATCATGTCTATCATGTCGCAAACTCTGATTCAACTTTTAAAAAGCCTGACAAAGTTAAAGTCGGTTTTTTTGAAAGATTTTTCTATAAGATCGGAAGACTATTCGATTAAAATAAACGAACTAAAACTATGATAAAAAAAATAATATTATTTGCAGCGATTATAACTCTTCTAGCATCATGTTCTAAAACTTTGGTGAAAGTAGAAAAAAAAATTGAAGCACCGACAATACGATTTAAGGATATTGACATTTCAGGATTACCTGTAGAGTTTAATGTTCTTGGTGATCCCCGTAGTGGTATGTGGTCTGTGCAATTCTATGACCTTGATAATAATATTTCCTTATTTGAATACAATAAGAATAAAAATCTTTTACCTGCATCAAATTTAAAGATAGTTACAACAGCTGCGGCATTGAAGGTACTTGGTCCTTTTTATCAATTCAAAACTGACTTTTTTTACACCGGAAAGATCAACAAAAAGTTAAATGTACTTGATGGGGACATTATTGTTTATGGCAGTGGTGATCCAACCATTGGTAAAAATTATTTCAGAGATTCTACACTTACAGAGTTTCAGGTCATATCTGAATCATTGAAAAAAAATCTCGGTGTTGATTATATCAGAGGAAATATTAAAGTTCATAATCCTGTAAAACACGATAAGATGTTTGGCAAGGGATGGGATATTGATGATCTTCCCCACTATTATTCGGCGATGATATCTCCAATTTCATTCAATGAAAATTTAATCAAAATTATCATTAAAAATGATAAAATAAATGTTATTCCGGATTATCCATTCAAATTCAAACTAGATACTATTCCTGATATGGAAAGATCAAAGTTCACACGAATACTGGGAACTGATTCTGTGATAATAAAGTCAAACTTTGAAAAAAGAGCTCAAGGATATATTACAGTTCAAGACCCAGAGAAAAATTTCATAAATGCCTTAGAAAGATATTTAAAGAAAAATGATATTTCTGTGATGCATGAAGATATTCAAGATTCAACTATTTCAATTGCTCCATTGTGTACAATTTACAGTGATAGTATTTTTTCCATAGCTCATAAATGTAATATCGAAAGTAATAACTTCTATGCAGAACAGCTTTTCAGAGAAACCGCAAAGATATTCTCTACTGATATTTTAGTTTCTGATTCACTGAGAAATATTGATCTGACCTATGATAATATTCTAAAGCTCAATTCTGAATTATACAGCAGATTGTTCGGGATCAATAACTTCGAGATCATGGATGGAAGTGGGCTTTCGAGAAGAAATTTCTTCTCAGCAGAAAAATTTGTTAAAGTTCTAAAAGTAATGAAAAAAGACCGGAATTTTGTTACTTATTTATCATCATTCCCGAACCCAGGAAAAGATGGAACACTGGAGTTCAAGTTCGTTCATACGGATCTAAACAATGTACTATTTGCAAAGTCCGGGAGTATGAGTGGAGTTAATGATTATACAGGATACATGATCACTAAAAAAGGTACTAGGATAGCATTTTCAATTTTAAACAATTATTACAATTTTTCCAGAGGTGTAGCTAATAGAAAACTTGAGAAGATGCTGGTCTATGTTGTAAATAACTACTAGAAAAACAGGAAGATAAAATCCCTCTGAGATCTCTGTGTCCTCTGTGGTTGAAATAAAAAAAGGATTAAAAATATGAATGATAAAAAACCAAATATTTTTACCACAGAGAGCACTGAGGGCACAGAGCAAAGCAAAAAAGATCCAATTACAAGTTTGATTATTGGATGTGCTATAGAAGTTCATAAAACTCTTGGTCCTGGTTTACTTGAATCAACTTATCAGCAATGCCTTGCAAGAGAATTAGCAATCAACAATATTCCTTTTTTATCAGAACATCCTTTACCAGTAATTTATAAAGGTGTTCATTTAGATTGTGGTTATAGAATAGATCTACTTGTTGATAATAAAGTAATCATTGAGCTGAAATCTGTAGTAGAAATTAAAAATATCCATAAAGCTCAACTTCTAACTTATATGAAACTTTCAAATATTAAAACCGGATTACTAATAAACTTCAATGTCCAAATATTAAAGAACGGAATCACGAGACTTGTATTGTAGATATAGTATGGTTATAAAATGGGGATTAAATAGCATTTTTCACCCTCATTTTACTCTGTGCTCTCTGTGTCCTCTGTGGTAAAATAAAAAAAATATGTCAAACAACAAATTTATAAATATAGGTATCCTTGCACACGTTG
>WTAK01000261.1 GCA_013139625.1 Candidatus Delongbacteria bacterium
AAGTAAAGAAAATGAAAATTTTAAGTATGTAGGAACAATTAGAGATATTTCAACATATAAAAAGTTGGAAGAAATGTTTTTTCAAGCACAGAAAATGGATGCAATCGGAAGATTGTCCGGAAGTGTAGCACATGACTACAATAATTATTTGCAAATAATCCTGGTTTCTGCTCAACTATCTCTTTTGGAAGCAAATTTGTCCGAGAAAGTCAAAGAGAAACTGAATACTATTGTTGATACAACTCAAAGTGCATCAAAATTAACTAGATCACTTCTTACTTTGAGTAGAAAGCATAAATTTGAACCTGTAATGTTTGATATAAATGATGGATTAGATAAAATGCATCATATGATTGCGGCTGTTCTTAACAAAGATATTAAATTAGAATTAAGTATTTCTAATGAAAAATTACTTACACTTTGCGATCCGATTCATTTTGAACAAGTAGTGATAAATCTTATAGTTAATGCTAGAGATGCAATGATAAATGGAGGAAAATTAGATGTGAAAGTATCTAAGGAAAAAAATAAAATCTTACATGGTTTTAAAAATTTAGATAATGATCGAGATTTAATATGCTTAAGTATTAAAGATACAGGAGAAGGTATGGATAAATCTACACTGGAAAAGATATTTGATCCTTTTTTTACTACTAAGCCCGAAGGTAAAGGCACAGGGCTTGGTTTGTCAACGGTATATAGTTTATTGAAGCAGAATAACGGGACAATAGAAGTAGATTCTGAAATTTCAAAAGGAACAGAGTTTAGGATATATTTTCCGGAACACATCGGAGAAGCCCATGATTTATAAATCGATAAGAATATTGCTTGTAGAAGACGATCCGGATCATGTTTTACTGATAGAAAGTTCCTTTATTAAACATGGTAATAAATTTCAATTAAATATAGTTGATAACATAAAAGATGCATTTGATAATGTTGTTAATACAGATCTTATTATCTCAGACCTGAATTTGCCTGATGGAAATGGAAAAGTATTATTAGAAGATGAATTTATCAAAAATAATATTCCAGTAATAATAATGACCAGCTTTGGTGGAGAAGAGGTTGTTGTTGATCTTATGAAAGCAGGTGCTGCAGATTATGTTCTTAAATCAAATCAAGCTTTTATGAAACTGCCAGAAACAGCAGAAAATGTTAATAAATTATGGAAAATGCAGGAAGAGAGGAAAAAAGGGGATGCAGAAAGAAAAAAATTAAGTATTGCTATGGATTACGCACCTGATGCAATTATGATTACGGATAGTTTTGGAATAATAGAATTTGTAAATCCTTCTTTTGAAAAAATAACAGGTTATACTAAAAAAGAAGCGATAGGTAATACCCCAGCTGTTTTAAATAGCGGAAGGCAAGATAAAAAATTCTATAAAAAACTTTGGGAAACTATTAATTCCGGTAATACTTGGAAAGGTACTTTTATTAACAAAAAGAAAGATGGTACATTTTACGAAGAAGAAACGGCTATCTCACCTGTTTTAAATGAACAAGGTTTAATAGCCAATTTTGTTGCAGTAAAAAGAGATATTTCTGAAAGAATTCAGATGGAAAATCAACTCAGACATGCTCAAAAAATGGAAGGGGTAGGTACATTAGCAGCAGGAATTGCACATGAAATAAATACTCCTCTTCAGTACCTGACAGATAATACTTTATTTATCAAAGATTCTTTCATGAAAATTTATCCATTACTTGAAAAAGTTGCTAAATTCTCTTTTGCGGGATCTTTTGATCTAGAAAATATTGATGAATTGCAAACAGATTTTAAAAAAATAGATATGAAATTCTTAAGCGAAGAAATGCCTAAAGCTATTGAAGAAAGTTTGAATGGTCTAAAAATAGTCAGAGAAATCGTAGCTGCAATGAAGAACTTTTCTCATCCCGGCAAAGCTGATAAACAGCATGCAGATCTTAACAAAGCAATCAAATCAACAATTACTATTACAAGAAATGTATGGAAATATACATCTGAAGTAGAAACTGACCTTGATGAAAAATTACCTGAAGTAAAATGTCATTTAGGCGATATCAATCAAGTTATTCTTAATATGATAACGAATGCATCAGATAGTATTGCAGAAAAAGGAGATAAAGGTATAATTAAAATTTCGACTTGTGTTGAGGGAAATCATATTTGTATCAATATTGGAGATACCGGTGGGGGAATACCTGAAGACCTAAAAGAAAAAATATTTCAACCCTTTTTTACAACCAAAGAAGTTGGAAAAGGTACAGGGCAAGGTTTAGCTATAAGCTACGATATAATAGTTAACAAGCATCATGGAAGTATTGATATTGATACTAAAGAAGGTGTTGGTACTACATTTATAATAAAGTTGCCAATTGAAGAATAGAAAATACAATTTAGAGGTAAACTGATGGAAAAGAATGCAAAGATATTATTCGTTGATGACGAGCAACCAGTTTTGAATGGCATCAAAAGAATCTTTCATACTCAGAGAAGTGATTGGGAATTGTTTTTTGCAAATAGCGGTGAAGAAGCATTGAAGATGGTCGATTATAACAAATTTGATCTTATTGTCAGTGACGGCAAAATGCCGGGTATGAGTGGAATAGAATTATTACAAAAATTAAGAGAAAGAGAAGATACCAAAGATATTCCTACAATAATGCTTACAGGATATGTTGACGAAGAGATGAGAAAGGATGCATTGAAATCAGGTATAATAGAATTTGTTAATAAGCCTGTCATACCGGATGAATTTGTTCTAA
>WTAK01000235.1 GCA_013139625.1 Candidatus Delongbacteria bacterium
ATCTTGAATTAGATTTTGACTACGTTTATCTGCAAGCCACACCTGATAATGGTATGACTTGGCTTGAAATAGACGTTTTTAACGGCGAAGGTGGAGACTGGGAATTTAAAACAATAAACCTTGGAGCTCTGGCGCATGAATCTGCTGTTCAATTCAGATTTTATTTTGTTTCAGATGCTTATGTTAACAACGATGGTATGTATATTGATGATATAAGTATTGCTTCTTACAATCAAGATTATTCATGGCCAATACCAATTATTCCAGAACCATTATTAGTTGTTGGAACAGAACCTTATATTGTATCAATAGAACTTAACGACTTATCAGGTATTAGCGAGAGTAAACTTATTTATTCAGTAGAAGGTGGTCCTGATCAAGAAATTATATCTGATCCTGTTTCAGGCCCAAGCGGAACTTACACATATACAATACCTGCTCAAACACCTTATTCTAAAGTCTCTTACAGAATAACAGCAACAGACAATTCCGCTTATCTTAATACTGTTGAAACAAAAAATTATGAAATTATGTTCGGAAACTATCTTTATTACGAAAATGGTGATGAATATACTGATTACCTTGATATCATTGGTTCTGGTGTTACAGCATCCGCTTATGCAATCGCAAAAAGAATAACAATGGGTCCTATGGAAGCTAAAGATCATTATATGGCTGATCTTGTTGGATTTACAATTTCAAATTACGTTTCAGAAGAATTTCCTAGTGCCCCAATCTATGCTCATGTTTGGGCAAATTCGGGAGCTGGACCGGGAGAAGATCTTATCACTCCAATTTATATGGAACAAGGTTCAACTTTAGAAGATTCTTATGCACTTACATGGGTAGATCTAACATCTTATACTGCCGAATTGTCTAACCTCGAAGGTGATGTGTATGTTGGATTTACTTCATCTGGAGAAGCTACAAATGTTCTTTATGAAGTTGTATCCAGTCATACAGGTGAACCTGGTTATACCGCTTTTAAAAGATCATGGTTAGGTATTGGAAATGATGCAAGTGTAGAATGGAGTCTTGATGCTGCCAATGTTTACCATATCAGTGCCATAACAGGACCTTATACTTTAGTAGATGTACCATTGGCTCCATTAGGGGTACAAATTAAAGGTGGTGAGGGTAATATCATCTTAAATTGGTTTGAAGGTGCAGATTTTGATCTTGATAACTATAATATTTACAGAGGTGATGCAGCTGGTTTTGCTCTTGGAACTCCAATAGGAAATGTTTTAGCAACTGAAACTCTTACTTATGTGGATACTACTTGTGTTTATGGCGCAGAATATTTCTACAAGATCACTGCAGTAGATGTCGGTGGACAAGAAAGTTTACCATCAAAAGAAGTTTCTGTTTTTTCTGACGGTATTGAAGGAAATATCCCTTTAGTTACTGCATTATCTCAGAACTACCCTAACCCTTTCAACCCTGTTACTACAATTAACTTTAGTACAGCAGTTACAGGAAATGTTAACTTAACAGTTTATAACACAGCTGGTGCTGTTGTTGCAAAACTGGTTAATGGTAGAATGGATAGAGGATATCATTCAGTAGCATTTGATGGGTCAAGTTTAGTAAGTGGTATTTATTACTATACTATGCGACTCAATGATAAAGTGTTTACACACAAAATGATGCTTATTAAATAAATCACTTTCTTTTTCATAAAGCCCGGCTTATGTCGGGCTTTTTTTTTGCTTTAGAAAAACATCTTTACTATAAAGTAATTTTTTTGTATTTTATGTGCGCAATTCGTAAAGACGTGATTTATCACGTCTCAAGATTAAACAATAGGAATAAATCATGGCATATCCATTCAAAGACATTGAAAATAAATGGAGAAAATATTGGGAAGAGAATAAGATATACTCTACCGATATGACTTCTGAAAAACCTAAATATTACAACTTATGTATGTTTCCATATCCATCAGGTGATAAGTTACACCTTGGGCATTGGTTCTGCTATGGACCTCCTGATACGCACTCAAGATTTAAGAAGATGAAAGGATACAATGTCCTTTCCCCTATCGGTTATGATTCTTTCGGACTTCCTACGGAAAATTTTTCATTGAAAAATAATATTCACCCTGTAGAAGCAACTGAAATGAATATTAAAAAATTCACAGAGCAGTATAAAGGTATCGGAGGAATGTACGACTGGGATCATTATCTTGCTACAAGCGACCCAAGTTACTATAAATGGACACAATGGTTATTCCTTACATTATATAAGAATGATCTTGCATATCAATCAGATGGCTTGATCAATTATTGTCCTGAGTGCTCTACAGTTGTTGCAAACTCTGAAGTATATGCTGATGGATCACACGAACGCTGTGGTACTATTATAGAAAAGAAATCAATAAAGAGTTGGTATTTTAAAACTACAAAGTATGCTCAAAGACTTTTAGATGATCTTGATAAAACTGATTATCCCGATAAAACAAGATTAATGCAGACTAACTGGATAGGTAGATCTGAAGGTGCAATTATAAATTTTAAAGTTGTTGATACTAAAAAAGATTTTGATGTATTCACTACCAGACCTGATACGCTTTATGGTGCAACTTATTGTACTTTAGCTCCGGAGTCACCTTTGGTTATGGAAATAGTTACTGACGATCAAAAAGAAACTATAATAAATTACATTGAATCAATAAAGTCATTATCTGAAATTGATAGACAATCAACTGTTAGAGAGAAAACAGGTGCGTTCACAGGTGCTTATGCTATTAATCCTGTAAATGGAGATAAGATATCTGTATGGATCTCTGATTACGTTCTTTTATCTTACGGGACAGGAGCTGTTATGGCCGTTCCTGCACATGATACAAGAGATTTCGAATTTGCTACAAAATTTAAGATACCTATTAAAGTCGTTATCAAACCTTTCGATAGAGAATTAAATGATGAGAATATTACTGAAGCTTTTACTGAAGAAGGTATTATGGTGAATTCTGCTGAATTTACAGGTATTAAATCTAAAGAAGGTATTTTAAAAGTCATTGAGAAACTTGATGCTGATGGTACTGGTAAAAAACACATTTCATATAAACTTAGAGATTGGTCAATTTCTAGACAAAGATACTGGGGTGTTCCAATTCCTATTATCTATTGTGATAAATGTGGTACCGTTCCTGTTCCTGAAGAGGATCTTCCGGTATTATTACCTTTGGATAAAGATATTGATATCAAGCCTAAAGGACATGCTCCTCTATCATTGGTTGATTCATATATGAATACAACTTGTCCTAAGTGTGGAGCTCCTGCAAAAAGAGATCCTGAGACAATGGATACATTCGTATGCTCAAGTTGGTACTATTTAAGATACATTAACACTAAACTTGAAGACAAACCTTTTGACAAAGAAGAATTAAAAAACTGGATGCCTGTTGATGTTTATGTAGGTGGTACTGAGCATGTAAACGGACACATGATATATTCCAGATTTGTAACAAAAGCTTTGAACGACCTTGGATTTCTAACTTTTGATGAACCTTTCCAGAAAGTAATACATCAAGGAATGATCACCAGAGATGGTGGTAAGATGTCAAAAAGTAAAGGGAATGTTGTTTCTCCTGATGAATTCGTAAGTCAGTATGGAACTGATGTTTTTAGATTATATATTATGTTCATGACAAACTTCAGAGATGGTGGAGATTGGTCTGATGAAGGGATAGCGGGAGTTGATCGATTTGTAAATAGAATTTGGCGCATGGTCTATGAAAATAAATTTGAGAACACTGGAAACAAGATAGTTGATGCTGACCTTAACTATAGACTTCATTATACTATCAAAGAAGTAACTGCAAGTTTGGAAGACTTTCATTTTAATACTTCTATTGCAAGGTTA
>WTAK01000056.1 GCA_013139625.1 Candidatus Delongbacteria bacterium
AATTGTCTTTATTCTTTTTTACTCTGATGAATATTACAATGAACAATACCATAAATAAAAGCGTTCCTACAAGAACATTAAGTCTAAAAGTTCTTAAAATAGGCTTGAAATCAAATTGAATATAAAACCCAAATTTCCCAACAAGTGCACTGTAAAATTTATACTTGATCTGACTTTTAATCAACTCTTCATGCCCTTCTGAATTTTTGATCGCTAAAATAATATCATCATCAATATCGAACATCTCAATATTTCTATTTTCTTCCAAAGGCAAAAGATATTCAGAAACAATTTTATTTACTCTTCTAGATTCATAACTCATCAAATCAAATAAGGTTATTCTCTTTTCTTCAACCCAGTCGGTTCTAATATCTATTAGTTCATTTCTTTTGTCGTCTATAAGACTAGCTTCTATACCTGATATTGCTATTATCGAATCTAATTGAACTTCACATTTTCGTTTCTCATTTAAGAGCTCTTCAACATATTTCTCTTGTTCTTCCAATAATTCATTTTGATTTGATCTGGTAAAATCTCCAAGATTTTTAGCAATTTCTTTTAAGCTATTCGCTAATTCTTCATCCATGTATCCCCAATAAAAATTCTTCACAGATACAAATCTTGATGTTTCATCATAAACTGATTCTTTAAGACCCTTATATGCAACTAAACTTCTATTTTCGTAATCTGATAATATTTCCCCATCTTTCGCCCTTTCTATTAGCTCAATATTGAAATCCGCAAATTCGTTATAAAAATCATCTACAAATCCCTTAATCCGAGGGTAAATAAGATCATAATTCCTACTACTATCCCAGTTATCATATATTATCATAATATCTTCAGCAGCTTTTTGACTCAGTTTTTCTTCCGCAGTCATAATTTTCACTTCTTCAACCACAGCAGTAGAATCAACAACTAAAGAGTCAGGTTGAATAGCAATTTCTTTTACTTCCTCAGTATCCTGAGCAAATAATGATATTGACATTATTAAGGTTAAAATTAAAAGAAATGTGTTTTTCATTATTGATTTCCTATATAGAAATTTTTAATTATAATAATAAGTTGATAAAGATAAACTGTTAAGCCATTCTTTCCTAATGTAAAATAAAAAATATTCATTTGTATGATAATTCCGATGAATGGTTATATTTCACCTTCAAATACTATTTCAGCTGGTCCGGTTAAAAATACCGTCCCGCTAATTTCTTCAACTTTAAGTTTATACCCTAAAACAGTCTTGATGATCCTTGTCTCTTTATTTCCTGACAACTCCATATCGATGATCCCTGCAGCCGTAATTCCTGTACCACAAGCTTTCGTCTCAGCTTCCACTCCCCTTTCATAAGTCCTGATGAATAATTGACCATCACTTAATTTTTGTACAAAGTTAACATTTGTACCATTGGAGAATCTTTGATCATATCTTATTGCTTTACCAAGTTCATTTATGTCAAAGGAGCTAATGTCATCGAAATATCCAACAACGTGCTCAACTCCGGTATTTATGAAGTAGAATTTCTTATCAATACTAGTGAATCTTAGATTTTTTTGGAAGTCCTTTGGAGCAATCATTTCCAATTTTACAATATCATTATCAAGTAGCTCAGCCTCATGAACACCATCTCCTGCTATAAATGTAGTATCCTTCCCGGAAAAGAAATTAAATTTTGAAGCTAATAACACGGCACACCTTCCACCGTTCGCACAGAAATCTACCTTTGATCCATCAGGATTGAAAAACTCCATTTTAAAATCATATTCATTCGACTTTGAAATAAATATGATACCATCTGCACCGATTCCTAAATTCCTATCACAGAGTCTAACAATCTCCTGCTGAGAAATATCACTATCTCCTTTAAAGAAGATGAAATCGTTACCTGCACCATGCATTTTGTAAAACTTCATAATTCCCCAATAAAAAAGCCGCTGTGAGCGGCTTTTATAAATTATTTACTAAACTTCTCGGCAAAAGCTTTACCAGCTTCCAAAGCTTTAATATTGAGATTGACCATCTCCTCACCTTTCTTTCCGAAGATGAATTTAATACCATCTATCAAAGATGAGAATTCGATACCCAAATGCTTCGCCGCTGCACCGATCATTACCATGTTCATTGATCTAGGAGAACCGATCTCTTTAGCAATATCGTCTGCATTAATCAAAATATGATTATCAATTTTCTTTATCTGAGCATGAATTTCTTCTAACTCAGGATAATTAACTATGTTATTAAAAGGTTTGTCATTTGTTATCACCCATCCATTTTGAGATAGATATGGTAAATATCTCAATGATTCCATTGGTTCTACTGAAATTATCATATCAGCTCCGCCAAAAGGTATCAAGTCTGAGAAGATCTCTTTATCGGATATTCTGAAGTGAGATTGTACATCTCCACCTCTTTGGCTCATACCGTGAACTTCAGCCTGTTTTAAGTATAGATCTGATTCAACTGCAGCATAACCAATAACCGTTGCAATAGATAAAATACCTTGTCCACCTACTCCACATAGAATTATATCTCTTTTCATTATGCAAATCCTCTATTTCTTTGTTAGTTTTCTTTTCAATGTTTGAACACACTCTCTAGTTGGTATAATTACCGAAACACCGTTATAAGCAATCTCTTTTCTCATAAGCTCAGCCATTGCTTCACGATTTTTAGGAAGTGGATTGATTCTTGTAATATGGTCTTTTTCAACTCCAAGACCTTCACAGATGCCTACCAATCTATCCAATGCATGAGAATTCTGTCCACCTGTCATACCGGTAGTTGAATTATCAGAAATTATAACGACCATATTTGTTTTTTCTATCACTGCATCCGAAAGGCCTGTCATACCGGAATGAGTAAATGTTGAATCACCGATCACAGCTATTGAAGGAAATAATCCTGCATCCGCAGCACCTTTTGCCATAGTAATAGAAGCTCCCATATCAACACATGAGTTGATAGCTTCAAAAGGTGGCAATGCTGCTAGTGTATAACACCCTATATCTGCAAGCACATGACCATCTCCGTACTCAGCCATAACTTCGTTCAGAGAAGTATATACATCAATGTGACCACAACCTTTACAAAATTGTGGAGGTCTGCCTTTAACTTCTTCAGGGATAAGATTCATCTCAGTTTTCTGACCTGTGATCGCTTGTTTAACGAGATTTGGATTTAATTCTCCATCTCTTGGCAATGTTCCATCAAGTCTTCCTTTGATATTCAACGAATTATTAAGGTAGCCTTTTAGCATTTCTTCTATCATTGGAGCGCCTTCTTCGAGAATAAGGATCTCATCACATTCACTCGTGATCTTTTCAACTTGCTTTCTCGGAAGTGGATATTGACTAATCTTTAGGATAGGATATGGACATTCTTTATCTTGATAATTTTCCATCAGGTAATTATACGCAATACCGCAGGCAATAATTCCTTTGCTCTTATCTTTTCCATCAATGTATTTATTGAATGGTGACATCTCACTTTCTTGTTCGAATTTAACCTGATTATCTAAAAGCATCTTATATCTTCTTCTGGCAATAGCAGGAAGTAATACAAATTGCCTGCTGTCCTTAGGAAGTTTTAATTCATTTTCTGCCAATATTGATTTTGTAACAACTCCACTTCTTGAATGTGATAAACGAGTCGTCAATCTCATCATAATAGGGATTTGATGTTTTTCTGACATTTCAAATGCGTGAAACACCATGTCGTAACATTCTTGTTGGTTTGAAGGTTCAAAAGTAGGTACCATAGCAAATTTAGCAAATATTCTGCTATCTTGTTCATTCTGTGATGAATGCATTGAAGGATCATCCGCAACTGCAACTATCGCTCCACCATTAGCACCAGTAATTGCTGAATTCATAAAACAATCTGCTGCTACATTTAATCCAACATGTTTCATACAGACCATTGTTCTCTTACCCGCATAAGACATTCCTAAAGATGATTCAGCAGCAGTTTTCTCATTAGCTGACCATTCTCTGTGAATATTTCTTTCCTGTGCTACTTTTGATTTCTGAACATGCTCGAGTATTTCTGTTGAAGGTGTTCCCGGATAGGCATAAATACCTGACATTCCGGCGTCAATAGCTCCTTGAGCTAGAGCTTCATCACCTAGAAAAAGTAATTTCTCCATAGATCCTCTTTTTTATAATAATTAATTATTTTAAGAAACTTAATTTATATTTTTTATACTGATTTTGCAAGATAATTTTTTAGAAAATCCATAACCGCAGGTTTCAACCTGTGGAATAAAAAAAGGGAAGGCATTCCGGCATTCCCTACAAACATCCCGGGCATATGATATGCCCCTACAGCAGAGCTAGGCTCTGGAAATATATTCACCAGTTCTCGTATCGATCTTAACCTTCTCCCCTTGCTTAATAAAAGCTGGAACTTTGATCTCATGCCCGTTGGCAAGCTTTGCATCCTTCGTCAAGTTACCTGAAGTATTTCCTCTTTCAACTTCTTCAGTATAATCTATCTCTGCGACTACAACTGTCGGTAATTCAATAGAAACAACTCTTCCTTCATAAAATTGAACAGTGATATTCATTTCTTCTTGCAAGAATACTACATTATCGCCGATCTGCTCTTTCTCAACTTCTAGCTGCTCATAATTTTCATTATCCATAAAAGTATAAGTATTGCCGGAAGAATATAAATATTGCATCTCTCTGGTATCTAATCTAAGATCATCTACAGCATCTGATGCAGGTATAATGTCATTAGAAACTTGCCCTGAGATGATATTCTCAAGCTTTAACTTCATAACACAAGCTTTTTCACTGGGATTAAAATGCTCAGCTTTTAGAACCCTGAAGA
>WTAK01000100.1 GCA_013139625.1 Candidatus Delongbacteria bacterium
AACTTCAAAGATCGTTACCTCAGATACTGCAGGTGAAGTTTTAATGTTCGATAATAATTTTTGTGACACAAGATATTCGAAGATATGTGGTGGTATTACTGAGAAATATTCTACTTGTTGGGAAGATATGGATTTTTCATATTTACCCGCAATAACTGACAATAATGAGAAAAGTGTTATAACAAGTGGAATGTCAGAAAGCGAAGCAGAAAAATTTATTTCAGACAAAGATTACGACTGTTACTGCAACACATATAACTATAAGTTACCTGAGTCGCTAGAATTTTCGAAAGATTTATTCAGATGGGAAGAAAAGATATCCTTAGCTGATATCAAAGAAAATTTAAAGAATAAATTTCAGAGGGAGATTGGAGATATATTAAAGATGATCCCTATCGAGAGAGGAAATTCAAGTAGAATTAAAGTGCTTGAAGTTCTTGGAACTGAAGGTAAAACGACAATATCCAAAGAATTGAATATTCGCAGGTTACTTTCAAATTCTCATTTGCCAAGTTCTGCATTTATCATAGAAAAAATCGAAGATGGATTTGTTCTAAAAGGAGCAGGATGGGGGCATGGAGTCGGCCTTTGCCAGATCGGAGCCCAGATAATGGGAGAAAAAGGTCATAATTACAAAGATATATTGAAGCACTATTATAAAGGTTCCGTACTAAAAAAATTGGAACTCAATTGAAAAAGCTAACAAAACATATTGATTACTTACTCATATTGAGTGTAATATTGTTATTTTCTATAGGTCTACTTGGAATATTCAGCGCCAGTAAACCAACGGGTGGGGAAAGTTTGATATTCAAGCAAATGATCTGGTTTACAACCGGTATTGGACTAATAATATTAATTCAATTTTTTTCTCTTAGGTACTTGGAAGTAATGAGTAATGTATTTTATAGCATTTTATTGCTGATGCTCATACTGATATTCTTTATTGGAAGTACAAAGATGGGTGCTCAAAGATGGTTTAATTTAGGTTTTATGCAATTTCAACCATCTGAAATAGGTAAATTTATAATGATCTGCGCCCTGGCAAGTTATTATAGCAATGGAAAGATATTCTGGAAGGACAGAAAGTATTTGATAACAGGAGTCCTAATAACTTTAGTTCCGGCATTTTTGGTGTTTAAGCAGCCTGATCTGGGAACTTCTTTAGTTTATATTTTCCTTTATGTTGCTATGATCTTTGCAGCTGGTGTGCCTTATTACTATCTTCTTAACATGTTTGCAATCCTGCTTTTCATAGTAGCTAAAGGAATTGGAATGCAATTTTTTGTAACAGCATTGATCATATATGGTCTAATACTTTATAAATTTTCAAAAAATTATACCAAAGCGGCGGCAATATGGTTAGTTTGCTTTTTTACAGGAATAGGATCTACTTTTATCTGGGATAAGTTAAAACCTTATCAAAGAATGAGAATATTAACCTTTTTGAACCCGGAGAAGTTCTCAAGAGAAGGTGGATGGCAAGTTGTTCAGTCTAAAGTAGCGGTTAGTAACGGGTCTGTGTTAGGTGAAGGTTTTACGAATGGTAGTCAGGTTCAATTAAGATTCTTACCTGAAGGGCATACTGATTTTATTTTTAGTGTGATCTCTGAAGAATTCGGACTGGTAGGTGTCTTTATCCTTTTGAGTATCTTAGCATTATTTATTTACAGACTGATAAAAATAACTATGGAGACGCATAATAAATTTCTATATTTAGTTAGTTCAGGTATAACAGCATTATTTATATTCCAAATAATATTGAACATTGGGATTGCAATTGGTATAATGCCTGTAACCGGATTGCCGTTACCGTTTCTCAGCTATGGAGGTTCAGCATTGCTGGTGAATATGATAATGATCGGAGTGATCATCAGTATAAATCGAGAGAAAAAAGTAATTTAATTGTAGAGGCATAACATGAAAAAAAATATAATAATAATTCTAATCTTCAGTATTATCTCATTGATAGCAAAAGCACCACCGGAGTATACAAAGGCATACGAATTATTCAACAAAAAAGAATATAAAGCATCTGAAAAGATATTCAGAGATTTTATAGAGGAAAATCCAGAACATTTTTATGCTGCAAATTGTTACTATTGGCTTGGAATGATAAATCTCAAGCAAAAGGATTACTTGGGAGCATTATTTGATTTCGAACAAGTAATGACCTGCTCAAATGAATGGAAATATTCAGATGCAATGATCGGTGTTGGAAGCAGCTATATGAAGCTGAAGAAATATGAAGAAGCAAAGAACACCTATGAAAGAATAAAGAAACTCTATCCAAAGGATACGAAGAATGTAAATGAATCAAACAAGCAGCTAAAAATTATTGCAAAGAAGATTAAGTAAAACCGGAAAATAAAATGAAAATACTATTATTTGAAGATAATTATTATAATAATTTTGGACCATTGACAAAGTTAAGACCCGTCCATGAACTTCGAACAGGTATATACAGCATCTTGGAAAAATATAAAAAACTATTTCCTAAAGATGAATTTTATTTTTATCACAGAACAAAATTCAATGCAAAGTATAGAGAAGGAAATTTAAAATTATTTGGCTCTATAGATGACGGGGAAGAGTTTCTAGCTATAAACTCAAGGATCTTACCCGATGAGAATTTGATCAAATATATTGAGCTAATTAAAACTAAAAAGAAAAAATATACAAAAGGTAAAAATCATAGTTTGTTCGTTGGATTATTTGATTCAAAAAAGAAGTTTAAAAATGCATTTTCTAAAAAAACTATAACATCAATATTCCCTAAATTTAAAATCATATCATATCCTTGGGATCTAGTGTTATACAATGCAAGTGAGATTATTTCTGATACAAAATATACTACACAAGAAAAAGATTGGATGAGAAAAGATCCTGAAAATGTGATCTTTACAAATAGAAAGAATATTCATGTTAAAAGTAGTGCTAAAATCAGAGCAGGTGTAATTATTGATGCTTCTGAGGGACCAGTCATTATTGATGAGAACGCAGACATTATGCATAATAGTGTTATCATTGGGCCTACTTATATTGGGAAAGGATCAACAGTTAAGATCGGAGCGAAAATTTATGAGAATACTTCTATCGGTGAAGTTTGTAAAGTTGGTGGAGAAATAGAAGGAAGTATTATTCATGGTTATAGCAATAAACAGCATGATGGATTTTTAGGACATGCTTATATATCAGAATGGTGTAATTTAGGAGCAGATACAAATAATTCTGATCTCAAGAACAATTACTCCAATGTTAAAGTAGAAATAAATGGCGAATTAATAGATACAGGGTCAATGTTCGTAGGATTAATTATGGGAGATCATTCAAAAACAGGTATAAACACAATGTTTAACACAGGGACAGTTGTGGGAGTTGGATGTAATATTTATGGCGAAGGTTTTCCGGAAAGGAATATTCCTGATTTTCATTGGGGAGGAAAAGGAAAATTGATCAGATATCCATTTAAACGAACAATTGCAACGATGGTCACTGTAATGAGTAGGCGAAATAAAACTCTAAGTAAGAAAGATGTTGAAATTTTAGAAAAGATATATTTGAAATCAAAATAACGGAGAACTAATGTCAGATAAGAAATTTTATATGTTTTCAGTACTAATACTGATTGTAGCTATACTACTGAGTTACAAATATGAAGATACAGAAGCATCAACCAATGACACATTACAATATTTTAAGAAGATGAATTATATATTGAGAATAGTTGATAATGTTTATGTCGATGAGCCTGACAATGAAAAGATGATGGAAGGTGCGATAGAGGGGTTATTGCAGGGACTTGATCCGCATTCAACTTATATTCCGGCTGAAGAGCAAAAAGAGGTGGAAGAGGACTTTAAAGGCGAATTCGGCGGGATTGGCATCGAATTTGAGATAAAGCATAAATACTTAACAGTTATATCTCCGATACCTGATACTCCATCAGATAGATTAGGTCTTCAACCCGGAGATAGAATAATTCGAATAGATGGTAAAACCGCTGTTGGTATAACTACAAATGAAGTATTCAAACGGTTAAAAGGTATAATTGGCACCAAGGTTGATATTACTATTGCAAGAAGCGGAGTTGATAAACCACTGGAGTTTGAAATTATCAGAGCTGCTATACCTGTTCACAGTGTGATCGCAAAATGTATGTTGGATGATAAAAAGACAGGGTATATTTCGATCAACAGATTTGCATATAAAACAGCAGCAGAACTTGAAGAAGCACTTCAAACCTTGGAAGATAGAGGAATGACCCAATTGATCTTGGACCTGAGAGGCAACCCGGGTGGATTAATGGATCAAGCAGTTGAGATCACTGATAAATTTCTTGATGCAGGGAAAATGATCGTATATACAAAGGGAAGATTCAAAGATTTTGACGATGAATATTTTTCTACAAGACAGGCAACTCATGAGAAAATGCCTATTATAATTTTAATTGATGCAGGATCAGCTTCAGCTTCTGAGATCGTTAGTGGGGCATTGCAAGATCATGACAGGGCATTGATACTGGGAACGAAATCTTTTGGAAAAGGATTGGTTCAAAGACCATTCGACCTTGGCGATGGATCAGTTGCAAGGATTACAATTGCAAGATATTATACTCCAACCGGCAGGTTGATACAAAGGCCTTATGACAATGGTACTGAAAGCTATATTTATGATAGATTTGCTGATGAAGATGATCTAACTGAAAAACAAAAAATTAAAAAAGACTCGATCAAAAAGGCTCAAACTTTTTATACTCTGAGAAAGAAAAGAGTAGTATATGGTGGTGGAGGTATTACACCTGATTCAACGATCACTTACGATCTTTATTCTGACCTTATGACCGACTTATTTAGAAAAAGAGTATTTCAGGATCATTCAATTGATTTTTTCAATTCTAATAAGAATGATAAAGGGAAATGGAAAAAAGATTTTGAGATATTCTATAACACTTTTGAAGTGAGTGATGAGAGTGTTGAGAAATTTATTAAGATAGCAGAGAAGAACAAGATATTCATTGTTGAAAAAATACCTAAGAAAAAAGACCTTTATTACACTAAGGTTGATCTTGAGAAGGATATCGAAAGAATAAAATTAGAGATCAAGTATAACATAGCAAGACAATATTTCAAGGATAAGACCCTGTATCCGAGGATCAAAGCTATGAGTGATAAATTTGTGAAAAAAGCGTTAACATTGTTCGATGAGGCAAAAAAATTAGCAGATATAAAGTAAAGACGTGGCACTGCAACGTCTTGTAATAACGTAGGGAACGCCATAATGCGTTCCTCAAAGAATAGAGGAAAGTAAATGCGATCATATAAGATCAAAGATTTTGAAAATTTATTTGTAATAGATTTTAATAAAATAGACTGGAAAGATCTTAAGGTTCAGCCCGATGAAAGAATAGATTTATTAATCGTTGAGGATGAAAGTTCATTTAGAGAACTATTAAAAGAAATATTAGATACTACAGATGTTTACAAGATCGATACAGCAGAAAATGGTAGAGATGGATTAAATAAATATAATGAAAAACGACATGATATAGTTATTTCTGATGTTATGATGGATGAGCTTACAGGTATAGAGATGGCTGAAAATATTATTAAGTTAAATCCTAAACAAAAAATATTTTTTGTCAGTAGTTGGCTTAGTCAGAAACAAATGGTTGCTAAATTTGAAAAGCAATTTACTGAAGGATATTTTCAATTTATAGATAAGCCTTTTGATCTAAAAGATTTTCAAAATAGGATATATTTATTCATTAATGATTCTTTATCTAATATT
>WTAK01000347.1 GCA_013139625.1 Candidatus Delongbacteria bacterium
ACATATCCTTATGATGAAAGTTTGTATGATATTTCCCTTGAACCAACTAATGGATTTTCGACAGGTTTTAATCCGACATTTGCTATCATCGGATTTGATGGAACAGATAAAATCGTTTACTGGGATAGTATCAAGTATGCAGATGGTGACCTTGAAGGAACAGAGGATTTCAGAACAGCTCTAAATAGAGCTATAAATGAATTCCCTCGTGAAGGTGTTTACCTAGATAACTCTATCGCAGACAAATTGTACGAAGTAGGATTTAGTGAAGATATTGATATATCTAGTGCTTTTGGGGAATATGAAGCAAATCCTGTCACTATAACTCTTGAAGGAAATACTGACCCATCTGCAGTTACTGCCACTTTAGATGGAAATACTCTTACTTTATCTGCAATTGGAATCACAGAAACTTCTGCAACTATTACATTAAAAGGTGAATCAATTGTAAATAACAAAACAATGTCTTTCGAAGTTTATACAAACGATCCAAGTAGTTTTATCGGAATGGATCAAGGTTTTGAAACTGAGTTATTTCCTCCTCCTTTTTGGGAAATTAAATACAATACTATTGCTGATGGTGGTCTGAATGGAGCAAATCTTGTTGACCCTATACCAACAGAAGAAACATGGTATAACAATACTACAGCAGACTCAAGTTTCTCTTCTGGACCGAATTACATTCATTCAGGAGATAATTCAGCTCTTATTCAATACTGGGCTCCTGAATTTAATTGGTTGATCTCTCCCGAATTACAGCTGGATTATGATGATTATTTCTTGAAATTCTGGATATGGTTTGATAACTCGTATGCTTCAAAATTCCATGTTTTAGTTGATGATGGTACTAAAGGATGGACCAGTATTTTAGCTTTAAGTGCTGCTGATTCAAATCATTTTGACTCTGAAATTGAATTAAGTTTAAGTTCATATCATAATCAAACTATCAGGATCGCTTTTGTTCATGAAAGTAACGGTGGAATGGAAGTTGCCTTGGATGACATTACTATCACATCACCTACCGGAATAAATGACAATGGACAATTTACAATTTGCAATTTGCAATTAGAGCAGAATTATCCGAATCCCTTCAACCCTTCAACTATGATAAATTTTTCTGTGGAAGAAAAAAATCATGTAAGTTTAAGTGTTTTCAATCAAAACGGTCAATTGGTTAATACTCTTATAAATGGAGTTAAAGAGTCTGGAAATTATTCAGTTAATTTTAAAGCTAATGGTCTGAGTGCCGGAATATATTATTATACTTTAACAACGGATAATGACACAATTTCCAAAAAAATGATCCTAATAAAATAGTATTACCATTGAAATATCCTTTTATGAAGGCGAGAAAATATCTCGCCTTTTTTTTATGAGTTTTATCATACGTGAATTACTTAACAATTTTACTGTTGACAAAACAATATCAATATATTATTTTGCGAATATTCAAATAATTCTATATATATAAAGTTATATATAATTAACAATATGTAAGTACTATTACTATATAAATTGGAGGAAAAGTATGAAAAAATTATTGATGATGCTTACAATAGCATTAGCAATGTCAGTTTATGGTCAGTATGTGATTGGCGATAATGTTACTGACATCGGCTGGGATGATTCAAAAGATGGAACAATCGTTTCTGAAACCATCCAAAACTTCGTGGACAACAAAAAAGTACTTCTTATGTCATGGGGATACTTGGGTTGACCTGGTTGTGAAACGGAGGGTCCGTTATTAGAAGTAATCTGGCAAGATTACACAGAATCACAAATTCATGTAGTTTATGCAGACACTCAGAACTCAAGCATTCCAAGTTTACTTGGTGCTGGTTATCAAGATCAATGGTCTCCAGATCCACCTGTAACTTTCTATGTTTCAGGTAACGCTGCAACAGTTGGTTTGGGATCTTACTACAGTCAGTATGGTGATGGTTATGTACCTTACACTGTGGTTATTGGAAGAGATAGGAAATTATACTTTTCAATGAGTGGATATGATGATGATGCTTGTAGAGCTGCAATTGACCAAGCTATAGCTGATTATGGTGGCTTAGTTTATGTTGCAAACCCAATTAGTGATAAATTATTTGGTTTTAATGACTCAGAGATCTTAGATGTTTCAACTGTGTTTGATCAGTATGAACCAGAAATCGTAAATGTTACTATTTTGAACAACTCAAATCCATCTGCGGTTACAGCTTCAATGTCTAAAGCAAATACATTAAATTTAACTGCAAGCTCTTCAAATGCTGGTCAGGCAATAATTACCCTTGAAGGAAGAGATATTGACAATAATACTGCAACTACAGAGATCTCAGTTACAGTATACGATGCAGATCCACAATATACTAACATCGAAGATTTTGAAGATGGTAATTTCACCGGAACATATACTTGGATATTATCAAGTCTTGGTCAGGGTGCAAGAGATTGGACAGTTGCAACAACATCTCCATATGAGGGAACTTATTGTGCCGAATCAGGATCTATCAGAGATGATGGAAGTACTACAATTGAACTTGATCTTACCTATACATTAGATGGATTAATTGGATTCCAACAAAAAACATCATCTGAATTAGATTGGGATTGGTTGATCTTCTATATTGATGATGTTGAACAAGGTAAGCTTAGTGGTGTAACTGCATGGGAACAAGCAATTTATGATGTTGCTGCTGGTGCACATAATTTCAAATGGGTATATATCAAGGATTCAAATACTGATGGTGGGACAGATCAAGCATGGGTTGATTACATTCAATTTATTGAATTGCCACCTCAGGCAAACCTAACAGCTCCTGCTAATGTTGTAACAACAGCCGATGCAGCAAATGTAACAATTACTTGGGATGCTGTAGCTGGTGCTACAAGCTATGTTGTATATTCTTCAGTTGATCCTTACGGAACTTTTGCAATTGACAACTCTGGTACTTTCAATGGTGAGGAGTGGTCAAGTTCTTTAGTTACAAAAAACTTTTACTATGTTATTGCTACTAATGCTAAAAGTAAAATTCCACAGACAATTGAAGTTAAATCACCAAAAATAAAAGTGAAAAAAAGCTTAGTTGAATAAATACATTGGAACTTATTAGAAGTTCTAATAAAAAAAGTCCTGAAAATCATCTCTCCTGTCGGGACTTTTTTTATTGCATATTTTTTTTGTTTTTTAATTGACAAAACATAGAATTAATGTTATATATGAAATATCCTATGAATAGATGTGAAAATATTAACAAAGATGTAAAACAAAACGGAGGAAAAGTATGAAAAAAATGTTACTCATCGCATTGATGCTGATGGCGGTATGCAGTTTCGCTGTCTACAATGTCGGTGACACTGTATCGTCAACTGATAACATCAGTTGGACGATAACTGGTCCAACAGGACACCCAGATGTAGGTTTGCAGGACAATCTGTTCAATATGGTCGGATCACGACTAAAACCCGTAATGATCTTTTTTGGTCAGGACTGGTGACCTGGTTGTAATACGGCGGCGCCGTTATTACAACAATGGTACGACGAAGAATTCGGACCAACAGGAACAGCAAATGGAGGAGCATATGCAGGTAAGTCTTACTGGATATGTACAGAAGACTGGGGATCGCTATATCAGAATCCCGAACAAAATTACCCGATTGATCTTGAAGTGTACAATAAATCTGGCGGTTTCGGTAATGGATATGTACCATTATTCATTGTAGTCGGGAATCTGAATAAAGTCTATTATGACGAGAATGATGGATACGTTGATGAAGGTTTTAGAACTGCTTTAAGACTTGCTATTGACGAAATGCCTGCACCTGGTAATGCGAATTTTTCTGTATCTTCGTTCGCACCTACAGCAGCAGAGAATACATCCATTCAGGATTTATTTAATATTGATAGCGATGGAGGAGGAGACCTTAGTTACAGCCTTGCAATTGAATATGGCAGTGTTGTAGCATCGGGAAGTACATGGCATACAAATGATTTTAATTCTGGAATAGGCTATACCAATACCGGATGGGCAATACAAGTCGGTGATACATGGAATGACGGGACTGATTGTGCTGATGCTGCTGATAGTTCCACACCTAGTGTAATGACATCGGATGCTTTCGATACATCAGGAATTGGTGACAGATTATGGCTTGAACTCAAGTATGGAACGTCATATAAGACAGGAGCATATCTGATGGCTGAATACTGGGATGGTTCACAATGGGTAGAAGTATGGAGATTTGAAGAAAGCGGTGTTGGTTCTGCTAAAATTGAACTTCCTATCAAATCGACCAATACTCAGGTAAGATTTACTGCTGTAGGTCAAAGAGTTCAGGGTGTATGGTCTATCGAAAGACTTGATGATATTGCAGTTTATTCTGATGACCAAGCTTACCAATGGTTACTTTTTGATAATGTTAATGAATGGGGAGAACCAACAGAAGTCGGATCGATACCTGCTGGTACGAACAAGGATTTTAATCTTACATTCGATGCGACAGGTCTAACAGCAGGTACATATAATGCTGATATCAAAGTAACATGCTCTGACCCAGATGATTCACCGTTCACTCTACCAGTTACATTTACAGTAACTTCTGGTGGTGGTGGTGATCCAGCTCAACCTGCAAATGTGGTTACAGGTATATCTGGAACTGATCTTGTTATTGATTGGGATGTTTCAGCGAATGCAACAGGGTATGATGTTTATTCATCTGATGATCCTTACGGAACATTTACTTTTGTTACTTCAGTTGGTACTAATCAATATACAGTTGCAGCTGATCAAGCTAAATTGTTCTATTATATTATCGCAACGAATTAAAGAATTCTGAGAGTTCTTGTATAAAGAATAAAATTAGAACTTCTTAATTAAAAACAATTAAGCCTGTTAAACCTTAATAAGTTCTAATAAAAAAAGTCCCGAAAATTATCTCTCCTATCGGGACTTTTTTATTTCGTGATATTTTACTTCGACCTACTTTAACAATAACATCTTCTTTGCCAGCGATCTTCCATCAACATTCAGTTTATAAAAATAAATTCCACCAGTTAACTCAGATGCATTAAAACTAACATTGTGAGAACCTTTTTTCAACATATTATTAACCAATGAAGAAACAACTTCTCCGTTAGAGTTATATACATCTAACTTAACATTTGAACTCTTTGATAGGCTAAATTCAATCTCTGTTGTAGGGTTAAATGGGTTTGGATAGTTCTGATACAAGGTATTCCCATTTACAATTACAGGATTGTTGCTGATCCCTGTTGTAGTCCATAGCCTCACATCATCAACATACCATATATCACCATCAGCTCCTTCGTAATTAAAACCAATATATATTTCTTGACCATCGAATTCACTAAGATCAATATATGTTTGTTGCCAGTTCGATGTATGAGGAATATTGTATGCAACTCTATTGAAACGACCCAGATCTTGTGATGTCCCTACACTATGAATACCTGTAGCTGATGAGTATTTTGTCTTTTCCCAGAAAGAGAGTATTGCATTTCCTGTTATCATCATTTTTGGGGAGTAAAGATAATCATTCTGCGGATCTTCATCATATGAATGAGCTGCCGCAAAACCACCTGAATGAGAGTCTGAAGTTTGTCCCCATCCTATACCGCTAGTAACAATAGTCCAACCCATAGGTTCGAAACTCTCATCGAAACTTTCATATAAATTTCTGAATAAATTAGGGTCAAGTGTCTCTATATTTAGATTCATGTAACTTTCTTTTCCTGCAGCTGTCCCCTTCACAGTTAAATCTGTATAGGTCATTACTTCATGACTATCAAGAATAAGGTCAGAACCGCTTATTGTCGCAGTTACAGCTAAGGTATTTGAATTGGAAAATACTTCATAGGTGATTTCAGATCCTGTCCCATTTTGAAATGCACTTGAAAGATCAATAATCTGTTGTTCATTGAAATACATATCAGCAATGTTGGGTTTATTTGTAGGATAAAAATCGAAATTTGCTAAGGCAG
>WTAK01000435.1 GCA_013139625.1 Candidatus Delongbacteria bacterium
ACCTAAAACAATAAATTTAGTCTCAAACTCCTGAAAAACATCTGGATATTTAACCATTAGAGATGATAAAGTATTTTTACTTCCAATATCTTTTAAAACTTCTTTAGATATTTTTTTCAACTTATCATCAGCTACAAATAAAGCAATGTAAATAGCATCTTGAAACAAATGAAAATCATTTCTATCGGGCAGATTTATCTTTTTATTCGGTTCATTTCTTTCATTCAATTTTTCGATATGCTTGAGGACATGATTATAAGTAGAGTTGTCAGCAACTTCAAAATCGTTACCTTCAAAATTTCCTAACACACTCCAGAAATTCTTTCTTTTTTCTTCTTCCGATTCAGCTTCCTCTTTCATTTTAACAATATTTGGTAACATACCGATAAAAGCTGTTAACCGACCGGATTCTTCACCTATTCTATCCACTTCTATCTCAAGTTCTGTGAAAATTTCAGGTCTGTTTTTAAGACTAGTAAGAAGGTCACTTCCTTTATTTATTTCCTCTATCATTTGGTCAGTTGCTTCTCTTACTTTTGTATCTGCCCAGTCAGCTGAAATTTTCATACTTCTTGTAATTGTATTCCCAATATTAATCAAAGCACCAAATATTTTCCAATAATTCGACCTTGTATTCAGTTTTTCTTCTGTGTTATCAGGGAACCCGAACTCATTAAGAATATTACCTATTCCATTCGCGCCTTTTGCGACAATGTCATACTTTTCACCGTTAACTATTACAAGTATCTCAAGGTTTGTGAATATCGATTTATTATCATTTAATACATCAGATAATGTTTTACCTTCTTTTACTTCATTGATAATATCGGGTAATACAGTTTTTAATTCCTCATCTGCGTTTTTCCCAGCATCTTCTAAACATTCATTTAAAGGAATGTTATTTTTTAACAAATTTGCGAAGATTTTCCAGAACCTACTTCGTTGCTTCGATGCACTATTTATTTCAGACATTGTATCTCTCCTTTTTAGTTTATCATTGATCAAACCCATCACAAAATTATATTTCGTGATCTTATCCTCAATGACATCTTTTTGTTTTTCAAGAAGTTCTGCAAGAACAGTTTCATCGTCCTGATTATCAACGATCTCCTTTATCTCAGCTAAAGATAGATCGAACTGTTTAAAGAAAATTATCAGCTTCGCAGTTTCTAAATTACTTTCACTGTAATACCTGTACTTTGAAAATTCATCCACTTTTGCAGGTATTAAAAGTTCTTTTTCCTGGTAAAGCTTTAACATCTTTGGCGTTAAGTTTGTTAATTTCGAGAATTCACCGATACTGTAATACATTTTGCCTCCGATCTACTTTTTGAATAATTTTGTGGTTCCACAATAACTAATGTAAATATAAACCTAGGGTTCAAGTCAAGGAAAATGTTTTTAATTGTTTTTTTTTTGATAAATATTATAATCCAAATAATCCGAACAGGGATAGAAATAAAATAATTAATTTTGACAACTCAATATATATTCGTATATTTAGACAAAACACCCCCTTGTTATGTCTTTTATTGTTGTGAAATAAGGGTGTGTTTTAAAGTGCTTTGAGTGTAAAGTAGGGGATGTTATGATTCGTTTTGTTGAAAATAGTTTAAACGAGTGGTTAAACTCATATAAAAGAAAACCACTTATCATTCGTGGAGCTAGACAAGTTGGCAAATCAACTTTGGTCAGAATATTTGCAAATAATTCCAATCTTGATCTCATTGAAATAAATCTTGAAAAATACTTATATTTAGACGAAATATTTAAATCATTTGATCTGAATATTATTCTAAAAGAATTAGAAGGGATTTCCGGTAAATCTTTCAATAAAAACTCACTTTTATTCCTAGATGAAATTCAAGCTACACCAAATGCTTTAGCCTGTTTAAGATATTTTTACGAAGAACGATATGATATCCCTATTATTGCGGCAGGTTCGTTATTAGAATTTACTTTATCTGAACATAATTTTTCAATGCCGGTCGGCAGGGTTGATTATCGCTATCTTGGTCCAATGTCATTTAATGAGTATCTTTTTAATTTGTATCCTGATCTGACAAAATATATTTCATCACTTGATGAGATAAAAAATATTCCGGATATTATTCATTTAAAGATGATAGAGAAATTCAAAGAATATCTTTTCATTGGAGGGATGCCGGAGGCTGTTTTAGCTTTTAAAGAAACAAAGAAGCTAAATGAAGTTAAATCTGTTCATCGTTCTATTTGTGATACCTATATGGATGATTTTTCAAAATATAGTCATAAGAATAAGAATTTGATATTGCTACAGAAGATCTTTAGGGCTATACCTCAAAATATTGGACAAAAAGTAAAATATTCTAACTATTCTAAAGATCATAAATCAAAAGAGATCAGAGATTGTATAGACTTGCTCATTAAGGCTAAAATTTGTAACCCTGTTTATAGTTCCGATTGTTCAGGTTTGCCGTTAGAAGCTACGCAATCTCAGAATACTTATAAATTAATGTTTCTGGATGTTGGATTATCCAATCATATTTGCGGATTAGATTTAAAGAATATTACTGCATTGGAAAATAATTCGTTGATAAATAAAGGACAAATTGCAGAACAATTTATTTCTCAACATCTGATACTATCGGATGATATGACAAGATCATTTGATCTGAATTATTGGTTGAGAGAGAATAAAAAAGGTAATGCAGAAGTAGATTTTGTGACAGTTATTGATGGAGAAATAATACCTATAGAGGTAAAAGCCGGCAAAAGTGGAGCTTTAAAATCTTTGCATCAATTCATACATCTTAAGAATGTAGATAAAGCAATAAGGTTTGACTTGAATAAATATTCAATACAATCTGTTTCGTATAAAATTATTTCTGAAGGGATTGAAAAAGTTATTAATTTTGATCTTGAGTCATATCCATTATATGCTGTAGGTTTAATTTAAAGAAGGGAAAAACAATGTTAAATAACGATATTTTAAGACGAATACGATATACTTTTAATTTTGAAGATGCTATTATGATCAAGATATTTGGTTTAGCAGACCTTGAAGTAACTCGTGCTCAGATCAGTGACTGGCTGAAAAAAGATTTTGATGAGGATTATCAGGCAATAAACGATAAAACATTCGCAATATTTTTAAATGGTTTGATAAACCTTAAGAGAGGGAAGAGGGAAGGAGAGCAACCGGTACCGGAGAAACAATTAACGAATAATATTATTTTAATGAAACTAAAGATAGCCTTAAATCTTAAATCGGATGATATTTTGGATATTTTAAGTATTAATGATATAAGGATCAGTGAGCATGAATTGAGTGCTTTCTTTCGTAAACCCGGGCATAAACATTTTAGAGAATGTAAGGATCAGATCTTGCGTAATTTTTTAAAAGGGATTCAATATCAATATCGAGGTGAAAATCTAAAAGATTAAAAACCCACCTTTTTCACCCGAACCTTGCCCAAGTTCGATAGATTTTCCGGCACAAGAGATAACATCTCTATCGTGCTCAGTTATTACGATTGTATTCTCTTTCACCAGTGTTTTAAAACTATTCAAAAGAACTTCCATGTTTCTAATATCTAATCCTGCAGAAGGTTCATCAATAACAATAAGATTATTATTAGGGTTCTTGAGCAATTCTTTGATGATGACCAACCGTTTTCTTTCCCAGACTGAGAGAGTCGTGAATTTTCTGTTCAGAGATAAATTCTTCAATCCGAAGCCTTCGAAGTAATTTAGTAGCTTAGATAGTTGTTTGTTATCAATGATTTCGGAGAGTTCATCAGACGATAAATTCAGCAGTTCATAAATATCTTTCCCGGAAAGTTTGTATTCAAGAATCTCAGGTTTGTATTTTTTCCCGTTGCAGACAGAACATATTTTATCTGTTTCTCTGAGGAAATCAAGATTTCCTTTCAAGATACCTTTTCCCTGACATGTAGGACAGTGACTACTCGATGCAGAGAATAGCGACTTCTTAATTTTATTAGCTTTCGCCAGTTTATCAAAAATTATATTATTCAGATCAAAGAAAGAACCTATAGTGATAGATGAATAATGATCATCAGCTACTATAATATTTGAGAAGTCAGCTTCTACAGTTTTGCAACCTGTGAGATTATTTCTTAGTGACTCAGCAAGTACTTGAAATACCAGTGTTGATTTTCCACTTCCGCAAGGTCCATGAACGATATTCAAAGTATTATATTCAAATTCCACATCTATATGCTTTAAATTGTGCAAATAAGCACCTTTAACGGAGAAAGTCTTACTTCCTCTAGGGAATATGTGTTTTTTCAGAGAATAGTCATTTCTATAGCTTTTTGCAGTGTTATCAAACTTTAACTTTCCATCTTCAAGTTCTACAATATTATCTACTGCTGAAACAAATCTTTCCTTCGGGTCAGAGATAACAACAGTATTGCCAAGATCTTTGAGTTCTTTCAAAGCTTCACTGATGAGATGTTCTTCCTTGTAATAAAGCCCATTTGCAGGTTCATCCAGGACATAGAGAACATCGGTAAGTTTTTCCTCAGCGAGCATAGCTAAACGAAGTCTCTGTTTTTCTCCCGATGAAAGAGTATTATATGATCTATCCAAAGTGATATAATCAAGGTTGAATTTTTCCAGTCTCTTAAGCTTATGAAGTATTTTATTTGTAAGCATTTCACTATTATCTAACTTAAGATCTTCGAAAAAAGTAATAGAGTTCTTGATACTTTTATTCGTAAGCTCACTGATAGATAATTTATCGATCTTGTAACTCAGAGCTGTATTATTTAATCGTTTTCCATCACAGACAGAGCATTTTTTCTCAGATAGAAGATGTACAAAGTTCTTCTTTTTCAGATTATGAAGATTTATTAAATAATCCTCTTTAATTAAGTTCGCAAATCCGATCCATTTGGTTTTGAATTTATGAACTCCTTTACGGTTAGCCCTTTCGAAAGACCAGTTGACATCGTATTCAATATTTCCGGTTCCATAGAAAATAAGATCAAGCTCTTTTTCACTGTAATCTTCAAGTTTTTTCCCGGGAGTAATATTCTGCAATTCCATGACAGTATAAAGTGTAGCTATATATTGCCCGGTCAGCTCAGAGAAAAATTTCCCCGGTTTACTGTCATTCAATGCACCATCTTCCAGTGAAAGTTTGAAGTTAGCTAATTTGTTAACATCAACTTCATCGATAATTCCTCTTCCACTGCAATTCTGGCAAGCACCGTTTATGTGCAAGAAAGAGAACAATGAATTATTTTTTTGATGCTCAGGCAAAGTTTTCTCCGTAACTCCGAAGCGGGAATAAAGCAGTCTAAATAATTCATACAATCCGCTGACCTGTGCAAATGATATTCTGTCAGTTCTTTTTTTCTCCTGCGACAAAGATATAGCAGGACTAAGATTTTTGATAGATCTGAATTCACCTTTGGATGAAGTTCCAATAAATTGTCTCGCATATGACGATAGTGAGGATAGATAGAGATTATTAGCTTCGTTGAATAAAGTATCAGCGATCAAGCTTGTTTTACCTGCTCCTTCGCCACCTTTTACCAAAGTGATCTTATTCTTTTCAATTGAGAGATTGATATTTTTTAGATTATTTGTAGTAACTTTGTTAAGAATAATTTTATCAGAGAATTTATTTTCTTTACTTGGAGCTTTATTATTAATGTCGAATATCTTTGCAGTCAGTGATCTTTTACAATCTAATAAACCTTTCACCGAGCCTTCGTATAATACTTCACCACCAAGATCTCCTGCACCCGGACCGAGATCGACAATATGGTCAGATTGAGATATAAAGTAAGCATCATGCTCAATGGCAATAATTGTGTTTCCGACTTTGCAGATATCTTCAAGGTTGCGCAATAGAACTTTCGTATCGAACATTGATAGACCTGTCGTAGGTTCATCAAGCAGAATAAGGTTATCTTTAGCTTTAGTATCAAGGAAAGCAGAGAGCTTTAATCTCTTGGCTTCACCACCGGAAAGTGTTGAAGTCGGCTGACCAAGTTTTAAGTATCCTAATCCAAGGCGGTTGAGAATATCTAGCTTGGAGAATATTTTCTTTTCTTCTCTGAAAAAATCACAAGCTTCAGTTATCTCAAGTTCAAGTATATCGTAAATATTTTTTTCTCGGTATTTTATCTTGAGGATATCATTGTGAAATCTTTTTCCGTTACAGCTGCTGCAAACTACTTTGATATTATCAAGAAAATGCATTGTGATCTCAGTTTCACCTTTACCGAGACATTCTTCGCATCTTCCTGTACCTGTGTTGAATGAAAATGCTGATGCAGGTAATGAATCAGGTAACTTGGAGAATAGCTTACGGATATCTTCGAAAATTCCTGTGTAAGTTGCAGCATTAGATCGTGAATTTTTCCCGGGTTGTTTAGCATCTATCTCTACAACACTCTTGAAACCTTCTTTGTGGTCAACAGCAACAACTCCGTTTACGAGGCTAGATTTTCCGGCTCCGGATATTCCTGTAACGACATTCAAACTGTTTAATTTGAAATTGACATCAATATTTTTAAGGTTATTGACCTGAGCATTTTTTACTGATAAATATTCGGAATTATTATGATTCGGTGTTTTAAATGATATTTCGGTGTTTAATTCTTTTAGGGTTATGGATTTCGATTCGGACAACCGTGGGAGGATGTCCGTACGATAATCGATTATTTTTCCGGAATATAATAATTTTCCGCCAAGGTAACCTGCACCTGGTCCAATATCAATAATATGATCTGCTGCTAGAATGGTCTCTTTGTCATGTTCAACTACTATGACAGAATTTCCCCTGCTGACAAGTTCTTTGAAGACAGTGATAAGCTTTAAGTTGTCAGTCCCATGTAAGCCTATGGAAGGTTCATCGAAGATATACATTATACCTGACATTTTACTATCGAGCACAGCAGAAATTCGTAATCTCTGAGATTCCCCTCCAGAAAGTGTGTTTGATCTTCTTTCAGGAGTTAAATATCCTAATCCTAAGTTGGTCAGAACTTCACACTTTTTAAGAATTGCTCGAATGATCTCTTTTTGAACCTCATCAGTGTTCTTTATCTCTTTGAGAAAATCATACAATTCTGAAAATGTTCTACCTGAGTAATATGGAAAGTTCTTATCGTTGAAAGTAACCTGAAGAGATTCCTTCTTTAAGCCTGAACCGTTGCAATGAGAGCAAGTTTTCGATGATACGAATTTTAAGATGTTCTTATTACGATCTCTCTTAAGTATCTCAGACATTATAGGAATAATACCTTTGTAATATCCTTCATCTCTCGGTTTTGCTGTGATACCCTGCCATTTCATCCTGGATTCAAGAGTATGCTTACCAAAGGCTATCTTAATTTTATTACTTCCGTGAAAAAGAACATTTTTTTGTTCTGTTGTTAGTTCATTGAAAGGAATATCTACATTGAACCCTTCACTTTGGCAAACTTGATCGAGAACGGCAATTGTAACTTGAGAATAAATGGTATATCCATCTTTCAAAGTGATCTTAAGAGCTCTTTCTCTGAGAGTTTTGGTTTCATCTTCTAACAGCAGTTTCTCATCTACATATTCCTCTTCTCCGAGACCATTGCAGTAGGAACATTGACCAACAGGATTATTGAATGAGAACATTCCGCGGGAGAGTTTAATATTTTCATCAAGAGTTTTACCACATCGGGCGAATAACAGTCTTAAAAGATCTGTTATTCCACTCAGAGTTCCTGCAGTAGACCTAAGATCTCCTGTTATAGTTTTCTGCTTGATAGATACTACAGGTCTAATACCTGAAATATCAGCATCAACCTCCCCAGTTTTAGCAAGATATTGCCTGGCATACACAGAGAAAGATTCAAAGAATCGTTTGTTCGCTTCTTTTTCAATTATATCTGCTACAAGGCTGGATTTCACCGATCCTGAGACACCTGTGATGCAGACAAATTTATTATGAGGAATCTCAACAGAGAAATTTTTAAGATTATGAATATTTGCGTTCTTTATTTTTAAGGGCATATTATTTCGCTTACTTTAATTCAGTAAGCAATTTAAGAAAGTATAGAAGGATATTCCATAATATTATTACCAGTTTTCGGGGTTGTTACGAATGTATTTTTTTATCCTGTGGAGATCATATTTATTACGAATAATATGTTCGTAATATGAACGTTGCCATAAAAACCGGTAAAATCGTTGTGCGTTATTTTGTTTCACCAATTTGATATATTTGTTGGTTGTCATTGTTTTAAAACGACACATCAAATCCCACAATGAAATCGTATTATCCGTAGGGACAGGCTCCCATGCCTGTCCACTTCGAATTCGATCAATATTGGTTTGTTCGTTAAAGGAATTCGTTTTTGTGTTTTTGAATATTTTTGGGAATTTGTTATGTGTTTCCGGTCGGACATGGGAGCCCGACCCTACGGATGATGGTTTGATTTCAATAATACCATGTAAATGATTTGGCATTATGATAAATTCATGTATTTCAAAACCGTTATAAAATTCCGGTATTTCTTTCCATATTTTCTCGATCATTTCGCCTGCAATGTTCTTGATCATCACACCATCATTTATATTACCGAATAAACATAATTTATTATATGTTTTAATTGTCACATAATAATATCCTGATAAGGTATAATCGTATTCTTTTAATCTGATTGACTTTCGATTTTTCATTTTGTACATTCCACAAACATTTTATGCCTACAACGGAAAGATACAAATGGCAAAGTGTCAAATAATGACCCTTTGCTTATTTCTTAACATATTTCCACTTTTTTTTACAATCATAACAACGAAAGAATGATCTGACCATAGGTTTAAACATAGGTATTAATGCCATGAAGAAATAAATAATAATTAAAAATAATGAAGAATGTTTACCTTCTGAAATATTATCTGATTTACAAAAAGGACAGATATCTTGATTTATAGATTCATCAGAGATGATTTTTTCGATCTTTTCTTTATCTTGAATTTTATTTTCCGATATAAATCCAGCTTTGATCAATAAATTTTTAGCTTTATCAAAATCTATTTCAGGAACTTGAAGTTTTACTCCACATACAGCATTAGAATAAAAATTATGAGCTTGAACTGTCATTTCATCTCTGAGAAATGTTGAAATATCATGAGAATCAAGAAGAGCTTTCACAGGATGAGCCTCATGAGGATATGTAAATGTTAATATTGTTTTCCAGTTTGTCATAATTATTTCTCATTAATGCTTTTAAAAAGAATTAAATACTAATTTTAAAATAATAGTAATAAGATAGTATTTATGAATTTAAGTATACTCTATCTGAACATCAGATAACACTTTAGCCTATTTTTTTAATCTATTTTCTAAGTCCACTGGAGATACATAGATAAAAGCTTTTCCTATTTTTGTCTTTCTCAAAAATTTAATTTTAGCTAATGATTCAAGGTCTTTTCTAGAAGTTTCGTAAACTATCCCATGATAATTCTTATGTTCCTGAATACCATAATTATAACCAGGATGCTTTAAAGCATGTTTAATTAAAGTCAATTGTCGATGGTTTAATTTCTTTTTGATTGACGGATTATTATTAAGTGTATTATCTAAAGATTTTACTTCAGTTACTTTCTTTTTTACATAATTGTGAAACTCATCAATAGCTTTATGTATGACCTTGATCTGATGATCAATAAAATAAGTTAAGTCATTTTCATCAGTTTCAGTATATAAAAATGAATTCCCATATTGGGCAGGAGATTTTTTTATGATCTTTGAAATTGAAATAAATTCTGTGATCCAATAACCGTGCTTAAGCATCGACCAGTAAAACAAAGCTCTTGCAGTTCTACCGTTACCGTCAATAAATGGGTGAATATAAGCTAATAGGAAATGAATGATAATTGATCGAATAACTGGATGTATGAAAACCTTTTCTTTGATTTTACAGTTTGCAAATTTACATAATTCTATAACTCTTTTTTCTATTTGGTCTGCAGGAGGTGGTTCAAATAATGTTTCTCCAGTATAATTGTCAACTACCCGTACATCATCATCTTGCAATCTGTACTTGCCTGCATCATTTTCATCATCAAGGGTTTTTGTTGTAAGAATGCTTTGAAGCTCTTTTATCATTTCTGGTGTTAATGATTCATTTTTATTTTCTCTTATGAATTGCATTGCAAGATAATTGTTGTAGATCATCTGTTCACTATTATTCTTTGGAGATCTACCTTCATTAAGCATTTTTTTTGCAACTTTTCTGGTTGTTGCGGCACCTTCAAGCTGACTTGATGTAATTGATTCTTCTATAAGTGAACTAACCATATATGAACTTTTCATATGGCTGTTTAATACTGGTTCGTCAATGGTTAAAGAGCCAGCGGCATTTTTATCAAACCAATGCAATTCTTCATATATTTTATCTGTGATACAATACTTTAATTTACCTTGTCTGAAATTGTGTTTGTAATTGTTTACGGGTAGCGATTTATATAATTGGATACGAGAAAACTTTAATAAAGCCCACCATAATTCGGATGTCATATCTTTAGGAGGTTTTAGATATCTCAATTTATCCCAATGAAGATACCTTCCTCCATGATCTACAGGTGAAGTATTATGTAAAGCAATTTTAAAAAACTCACTATCTTTAGAATTTCTTATTATTTCTCTATAATCTGGTGGCTTATTCGGGATTTTCATTATTTTCTCCAAATACTAATATTCTAAAAATAGTAATATAGTAGTGTTTAGGTGCAAAAGCAAGTGTAAATACTAATATTTAAAAAATAGTAATAAAATAGTATTTGAGTAATATTGTGGTCAAAAAATAAATTTAATCACTTTATCGCACCTCGGTGCTTCAAGATATATTTCGATCTGTCTTTTGGGTTGATACCTCTGTATGGCATAGTCTGTCCAAGTTCGAGAGAGACTTCCTGATATCCGTGAAAATGAGTTAGATATTTTCCTTTTCCAGCTGTAATAGAATTAAGCGTGTTCACATAATCAAGCGAAGTTGCTACAGGGATCTTTCCATCTATGATAATTTTACCATCAATATTCTCAGGTGAACCGATTTCTGCTCGGATAGCTATTAAACTACTGATGATCTTACCTGAGCTTTCCTCAGGTGCAGTGATCTTAAATGAAACAACAGGTTCAAGTAATTTACAACCTGTATTGATAAGTCCATCCATCATTGCAAGTTTCGTAGCGAGTATAAAATCTCCGGGACGAGAATGAATTACATGATCTTCTTCTCCGATCAGAGTGATCTTTAAGTCAGTGACCTGCCAGCCGTATATTCCCTGAGCAAGTGCTTCATCAATTGTAGCTTTGATCTCATTTTGATACTTTGCGGCTATCTTATCAACTCCAACCTTTGATTCATAGATAACACCACTTCCTCGTTCAAGTGGCTCAATATCGAATCTGACCACAGCCCAGCAAGGTTTCGGCATTGTATATTCATCGTAACCTTCTCCTTTTTTCGCAGGAGTTTCTTTGTAAATAACAATTGGGTCTCCGAACGTAACATCAAGGTCAAACCTCTGCTTAAAAACACTTTCAAGTATTTCAACCTGAATCTTTCCCATGATCTTAATATGAAGTTCTCTTTCATCTTTGAGCCATACGAAGCTTAAAGTTGGATCTTCCTCAGAGAGTTCTTTCACGGCAGATACTAGAGCTGAATAGTCAGTATCATTTTCAGGTTCAAGTTTTACCGTAAGTAATGGATCGCTGAGACCGGTATATTTACATAGTTCAAGTTTCTTTATAAGTTTAGGATCCGAACCTATTATATCTCCAGCAATGACATCTTCCAATCCACAAAGTAAAGCTGTATCACCTGCTTGGAGAGTATCGATAGTTTCAAGTTTCTGGGAATAAGTCTTTTTTATCTGAGTAACTTTATTCTCTTTTCCCTGTGAACCATAAGGAATTAAATCTCTATTCCTTATGGAACCACTGAACAGTCTTACACTTGCCATTTTACCGAATTGCTTATCATATTGAAGCTTATATACAATCCCTGAGAGTTCACTGCTTTCTTCTTTATTCTCCTGAAATAACAAGGTGGTTATAGCATCAAGAAGTTCTTTTATGCCTTCGATATACTTTGCAGAACCTAGTAAA
>WTAK01000024.1 GCA_013139625.1 Candidatus Delongbacteria bacterium
CAGTTGCCATGTAGAAAGCTCCAAGTGCAAGTCCACCCGCAAGAATATGGAATACAGGATCATAACCCATCGCCCAAGTGAATAAGTAAACACTTCCAATGTAGAATACCGGTACTCTCCAATTTACAAGGCCTAAGATCATTAAGAATATTACTCCGATCAATAGAGCTAGGAATGAAGTTTCTCCGATACATCCTGAAACATTACCTACGAAAAGATCCCAGTAAGTTACTCCCTTATCTGCCAGAATCTCTACTGTCTCTTTTGCAGATCCATCCTTCAAAGCAGTCTTTACAAGATTCAATGGAGTTGCAGAAGATATTGCATCCATTGTTTGTCCTGTTTTAGCTCCAAAACTTGCTACCGGACTTGCCCAGAACTTGTTTGAAGTCATTTCAACCGGCCATGATGCAAGCATGAATGCTCTACCTACCAAAGCTGGATTGAATATATTGAATCCAAGACCACCGAAAGCCTGTTTTGCTATTGCTATTGCGAAGAATGAACCCAGCATTACGATCCACCAAGGAATGTAAGGAGGAACATTGAATGCCAGAAGAATTCCTGTCAATATCGCACTACCGTCTGATACTGTTACAGATACTTTTCGGAATTTCTGAATTGCGGCTTCCGTTACTACTGCGGTGACAACACTGACCAAAGTCAAGAATATTGCTTTGAAACCAAAGTAGTAGTAAGACATAAATAATGCAGGAATAAGTGAAAGATTCACCAAGTGCATTATCTTAGTCACGGATGCTTTGCTCCTTATATGGGGATTAGCCGATACAATTAACATTTTATCCATTTATTTACCTTTTATATTTTTATTATTTTTTCTCATAGAATTACTGGGCATTTCTTTTCATCTCTGCAATTTTTGCTTTTCCAACATTGAAATAATGAACTAAATTTCTCTTAGATGGACATACATAAGAACATGTTCCACAAAGCATACAATCCAGTAGTCCAAGTTTCTCAGCTTCTTCATATTTACCATGTTGAACATTCAATTGAATATCAGTAGGTAGAAGATTTAAAGGACAAACTGTAACACATTTTCCACAGCTGATACAAGCTAATTCCGTATAAACTTTCGCATTATCTTTGCTTAGACAAAGAATACCTGAAGTTCCTTTGTGGACAGGTGCTTCCATTTCATACATTGCCGCACCCATCATAGGACCACCGTTCAGGATCTTATATACATCTTCTTTAACTCCACCTGAGAATTCAATTAGTTCAGAAGTTGGAGTACCAATTCTTGCAAGAATATTCTTTGGATCTTTTATAGATTCTCCGGTTACAGTTACAACTCTTTCATAGAATGGTTTATTTAGTGCAACCGCATCATATACGGCACTGGCAGTTCCAACATTAGAAACAACTACACCAACATCCATTGGAAGTCCACCTGAAGGTACTTCTTTCTTTATTGCTGCATATATAAGTTGCTTTTCTCCACCCTGAGGATACTTAACTTCAAGCTCGATAACCTTAATGTTATCTATCGAAGCTGTTTTCTCAATCATAACCTTTATAGAATCAGGTTTATTTTTCTCAATACCGATTATACCATTCGGAGCATCAACAGTTTTCATCATGAGCTTAAGGCCTTCGATGATAGTATCAGGGCTTTCCTGCATTAATCTATCGTCAGCAGTCAAATAAGGCTCACATTCCACACCGTTTAAGATAAGATATTCGATCTTCTTACCTGCCGGAGGTGAAAGCTTTACATGGGTCGGGAATCTTGCTCCACCCATTCCTGCAACACCTGCTGCTGCTATCTTTTTCTTGATCTCATCAGCAGTGAAGTTTGAATAATCAACTTTTACACCAACACCTTCAAACATTTCATCTTTCTCATCACTTTCTATGATGATAGCATTACTTTTAGTGCCACCGGCATCAGTTATCTTGGCAATAGCTTTCACTTTACCTGAAATAGATGCATGAACGGGAATAGATACAAATCCACCTGCTTCTGAAAGAGGTTGACCTACTTTTACCTCATCCCCAATTGCAACAATTGCTTTAGATGGAGCACCAATATGCTGATGCAAATGAATTGCAACGATCTTTGGCAACGGCATTTTTTCAATAGATTTCTTTTCTGAGAATTCCTTCCCATCAGGAGGGTGATAGCCACCTTTAAAAGTGTATGTCATCGACATTCTCCGTGTTATATTATATTGTTATTGTTCCTAATTTAACCATATCACCTATATTCAATAATATAGATACTACAATTATGCTCGAAAAATAATATTCGTTTAGATATAAGTCAAATTATTAATTATTAAAAAAATAACAATATTACAAGAACTTTTACACCATACTGTTGTAGAATAAGAAAATCAATTCAAATAAGTAGAATTTATGAAAAAAATATTTTTACCAATATTTCTGTTACAATTTACTTTCAAACTACTAGCTGTAGCATATTTGTCTAATATTTTTCAGGACAACATGATACTACAAAGAGAAAAACCGTTAAAAATCTGGGGTTCTGGAGATGTTGGGGATAAGGTTACTTTAAGAATTGAAGATCAAGAAGATTCGACAATAGTCAGTACTGAGGGCAAGTGGAATATAATTTTAGCCCCCCTTTACACATCAAAAGAACCAATTATTTTTGAATTTGAATCTGATGAGAACATTCAGCGATTTGAAAATGTACTAGTGGGTGATATATGGTTCTGTTCGGGTCAATCAAATATGGCACTTACTGTGAATTATTCTGAAAATGCAGACGAAGAAATCCAAAATTCAAAAAATTTAGATATTAGACTTTTTACAGTTCCTCAGTCTTACAACACTGGGCAAAGTGAATCTCAGGATATAGCAGGCTATTGGGAACTCTGTGAACCCGAAAATGTTATAGATTTTTCTGCAACAGCATATTTTTTTGGTAAAGAACTTGACGCAGAATTGGATATTCCTATTGGATTAATTAATTCTTCTTATGGGAGTTCTATGATTGAATCATGGACATCAATCGAAGGAAATATATATGTAGAAGGTGGTGATCAATACATTGAAGATGTTTATAACGGTCAATATCCAGATCTGGAAGAAGAAAATTATCCATCAGCTTTATTTAATACTATGATTTTCCCTTTCGCTAATTTTTCTATTAAAGGTTTTATTTGGTATCAGGGAGAAAGAAATACAAGAACTGATGAAGCTTGCTATAAGTACAGGTTCCAATTACCTGCTTTAATAAATGATTGGAGAAATGTATGGAATGAAAACGAATTACCATTTTATTTTGTTCAATTACCGAACTTCAATATAGAGTACAACTGGGCTTTGATTAGAGAATCAATGGAAGTTGCCGCTACAAATACTGCAAATACTGAAATTGCGATTACTATAGATATCGGAGAATCAGATAATATACATCCTGCCAACAAACAGGATGTTGGAAAAAGATTAGCTCTGCTAGCATTAAACAACACTTATCATAAAGACATCATTTTCTCAGGACCAAAATACAAAAATAATTCTGTAAACAATAGCCGAATTATAATAGAATTTGAAAATATTTACGAAGGATTCAAGGCTTCTGGAGATATTATAACTGGTTTTGAAATATCTGAAAACAATAAAATATTTTATGATGCAGACACATATATAAGTGGAAATAATATTGTCGTAAATTCAATATATGTCAGCAAACCAGTTGCAGTAAGGTATTGTTGGAGTTCAGATCCCAAATGCAATTTATACAACTCTGCTGAGCTTCCACTTAGACCATTCAAAACAAATATAAATAATTATAATTTACCTAGTGAAGTTCAACTATATCAGAACTATCCAAACCCATTTAATCCAATTACTACAATTTCTTTTTTAAATAAATTTCCAGAAAATATAAATTTATCAGTTTACAATGCTATGGGTGAAAAAATAACTACATTAATTGATAATAATTTAAATGCTGGTTTTCATGAAGTAAAATTTGATGGCATGAAACTTCAAAGCGGAGTATATTTTTATACTCTTTTGAGTGAGAATAACAAACTTACAAAAAAAATGGTAATAACAAAATAATTCCCAACATTTTTCATTTCTATCAATCCTTCGCTAAATAAAAATAATAATATTTAAAGTGAAATCTTTCCTTGAATTGCTTATTATTCCCCTGTACCTTAATACGTTATGAAGAAATCATCTGAGAGGATATCATGAAAACTGCAATTTACCCGGGAACTTTTGACCCTATAACACTTGGTCACTATGACCTTATTGAACGAGCTTCAAAATTATTTGGTAAACTTATAGTTCTTGTCGGAGAAAATTCACATAAGGAACCTTTATTTGATGTCAATGAAAGAATTGAAATGATCAAAGAATCCGTAAAACACCTGCCAAATGTCTCTGTAGATAGTAATTCAGAACTCACCGTAAGTTATGCAAAAGAGCACAATGT
>WTAK01000020.1 GCA_013139625.1 Candidatus Delongbacteria bacterium
CTCAGAAAGTAATTGCATTTGAGAAAGAAGATGAGATAATTGAAGAAATATTTGATACTATAATTGTGGCAACAGGTTTTGACCTTTACGATGCAACTGAAAAAACTGTATTCGGTTACGGAAAATATAAAAACGTTGTAACTGCTCTTGAGATGGAGAGAATAGTTGATCATATCACTGAGCCTGAACCTCCAAGAGAAGTTGGGAACAGAGTTGCATTTATCCAGTGTGTGGGTTCCAGAGATGAGCAGATAGGTAGAGAGTACTGTTCAAGGGTTTGCTGTATGTAGTCAGTGAAGTTAGCATCTCTTTTAAAAGCTGCTAAACCTGAAACAGATATTTATGTTTTCTATACAGATTTAAGAGCTTTCGGTAAAGGATTTGAAGAATATTATAAGAAATCACAAAAAATGGGAATAAAATTTGTTCGTGGAAAGCCTTCTCATTTCACAGAAAATCCTTTTACAAAGCAAATTTCTATAACAGTTGAAGATACATTGTCCCGTCAAGTGATCGAAAGTGATTTTGACCTTGTAGTGTTAGCTAACGGAATGGGCTTAAGTAAGGCATCTGATCCAATTGCAAATTTCTTAAAACTTGCAAAGAGTGAAGATGGATTCTTTAAAGAAGCTCATCCTAAGTATAAGCCAGTTGATACACTGGTTGAAGGTGTATTCATAGCAGGAACTGCTCAGGGTCCTAAAGATATTCCTGATACAGTTGCTCAGGCAAGTGCTGCTGCTGCAAGAGTTATGGTTACTTTAGCTCAGAAAGAATTTAAGATCGATCCGATATTGGCTTTTGTGGATCAGAACAAATGTGACGGATGTGAAAAATGTCTGGAAAACTGTCCTAAGAATGCAATTGTAATGAATGGTAATGGAAAAGCAGAAGTTGTAGAAGCTCTTTGTTTAGGTTGTGGTTCTTGTATTGCAAGTTGCCCAACTGAAGCTTTAGACCTTCATGCATATACTTCTGATCAACTATATGCTCAAATAGATGCAATACTATTGAATAAGCCGGAAGGCGAAAAAAGAATTCTAGTATTTGCAGATAATAACTGTACTTACAGAGTAGCTGATGCATTAGGTGTAAGAAAAATGAAATATACTGCTGAAACAAGGATCATGAGAATGCCAAGTAGCGGTAGGGTAACACCGAATTTAATTATGTATGCTTTCAAAAAAGGCGCTGATACTGTATTGATAGGGGATTGTGAAATAAATAATCTACCTGTACCTTGGACTAGTAAGGTTGGAAAAGAGAATATTGAAGTTGCAAAGAAGAGACTTGAAGAAGCAGGAGTTCAGGGTGATCGTATATTCTTCGAGGAATTCAATGCAGGGGCGTTACAGAGATTTATCGACACTGTTACAAATATCTCTGAAACGATGAAAGGATTACAACCAATTACTTCTGAAGTAAAGGAGGGATTATGCCAAAGAAAATAAAACTTACTGATAACGGTGCTGAATTTCTAAAGCAAATTGAGAAGTTGAGTGGCGAAACTATAACTATGTGTGACCAATGTGGTACTTGCAGCGGCGGATGTCCTTTCGTAGAAGAAATGGATATCATGCCATCTCAGATAATGAGAATGACAATGCTTGGTCAAATGGAAGTATTAGATTCAAAAACAATGTGGATATGTGCTTCTTGTTTTACTTGTACTGTAAGATGTCCTAGACTGCTGGATGTTTCAAAAGTTTCTGAAGCACTAAGACAGACTAAATTACGCCAAGCAATTGATAATATCAATATAGATGATATATCTAAGGAAGAAGCGGAAGAATTACCTTCTATAGCAGTTGTTTCAGCTTTTAGAAAATTCACTAGTTAAAAAACAACTTAGGATAAGAATAAATGAAAGATAATATAAAAATACCATACTTCCCGGGATGTACTTTAAAAACAACTGCAAAGAATTTTGAGATATCTGCAATTGAAGCCGGTAAGAAGATCGGTATCGAAATGGTAGAATTACCAAAATGGAATTGCTGTGGTGTAGTATCATCTTTAACAAGTGATGACCTTATGAAGCATATGGCTCCAATTAGAAATTTTGTTCATGCTGAAGAAATGGGTGAGCAAGGTCTTGTTAATGATAAAAGAATGCTGATACTCTGTTCTATGTGCTTTAACACTATGAAAAGCAGTAATAAAAGAGTGAAGGGAAATTCTGAGGATATGAAATCTATAAATGATTTTATGTATCTTGAAAAAGATTACGAAGGAACAGTTGATGTAGTTCATTATTTTGAACTCATGAAAGAGATCGGGTTCGATAAAATCGCTGAGAAGATAACAAAACCTTTGAAAGATCTTAAAATAGCTTCGTATTACGGATGTATGCTTCTTAGACCTAAAGATATCGCTATTGATGATACAGAAGCGCCGACAATCATAGAAGACTTCGTTTCTTCTGTAGGGGCTGAACCGATCGCTTGGGATGCTATGAGTAGATGTTGCGGTAGTTATCATACTGTAAACAATACTGATATAGTTGTAAACCTTGCAAAAGGAATAATTGAAAATGCGAGAAAGTCAGGAGCGGAAGCAATTATAACTTCATGTCCTTTATGTGCATTCAATTTAGATAACAGACAGAAACTTATCTTAGAAAAAGATCCAAATTTCAAGACTATGCCTGTTTTCTACTTCACTCAGTTATTAGCAATAGCTTTGGGACTTGAAGAAGAATTTATCGGATTAGATGGAAATTATATAGATCCAAGACCATTGTTAAAAGAGAAGAATTTAATTTAATATAAAATTTAGGAGTGATTATGTCTGATACTCAAGAAATGGTAAACGTATATATCATGGGTGAGTCATATATGGTTCCGGATGGTTCGACCATTATTATGGCTTTCGAATATGCCGGATTCCAATTGAAAAAAGGCGTAGGATGTAGAGAGGGTTATTGTGGAGCTTGTGCAACCGTTTATCGTGAAAAAGGTGACTATAAACTTAAAGGTGGCTTAGGTTGTCAAACAGTTGTTACTGATGAAATGTATATAGCTCAAATACCTTTCGTACCTGCTGAAAAACCAATATATGATATTGATGATCTTCAGCCTGATACATCAACTTTCATGGAACTTTATCCAAGTGTTTTTAGATGTGTATCTTGTAATACTTGTACAAAGGCATGTCCTCAGGATATTCAAGTGATGGATTATGTACAAGCGATCATAAAGGGTGATATTGCCGGAGCTGCAGATATTTCATTTGATTGTATAAGATGTGGATTGTGTGCACTTCGTTGTCCTGCTGAAATTGTTCAGTTCAATGTAGCTACTTTAGCGCAGAGATTGTATGGAAAATATTTATCTCCGAAGAATGAACAACTAAACATCAGAGTTAAAGAGGTCGAAGAGGGTAAATACGATGAAGAGATTAAGAACATGAAGAATATGGAAGATCGAGCACTAAAAGACTTGTATTTCAACCGTGAAATTAAGATCTCATAATTAAGACGAATTTAAGGAGTTAAACATGTATCCTGAATATATGATGGAATCAATAAAGAAAGTTGAAGCTACTAGAGCAGAAAGGCTTGAACTTGTTAGAAAGCATGGAAAAATGATATACCCAGGTATGAAAGAAGACGAAAGAGCTGAAGTCTTAGATAACTTTCATCCTGATTATAAATCTGATGCCAGAAGAAAAGTAAAAGTTGGTGTTGATAAAGACCTGATACTTACTACTGAAGTCGCAGATATGTTCGAATCTTACTCAAGAATAGATATTGATAAGTTCGATCTATCTAAACCTGATTTTGAAACTGATGTTTTCGTAATAGGTGGTGGATCGGCAGGTATGTCAGCGGCATTAGTTGCTAATGAAAATGGTTCAAGTGTTCTATTAGCGACAAAGTTGAGACTTGGAGATGCTAATTCAATGATGGCTCAAGGTGGAATTCAAGCAGCAGATGGTGCAGATGATTCTCCGGCAATTCATTATCTTGATATTGTTGGTGGTGGACATTTTGATAATAAGCCGGAACTTGTTGAAGCATTGGTACAAGATGCACCTAAGTCAATCAAATGGCTTGAAGATCTTGGTGTAATGTTCGATAGAGAAAAAGACGGTAAAATTACTGTAAAATCAGGTGGTGGTACAAGTAGAAATAGAATGCACTCTGCCAGAGATTATACAGGTGCTGCGATTTGTAGAGTTCTTCGTGATGAGATCTACAATAAAGCGGATAAAATAAAGTATTTAGAATATACTGCTGCTGTTGAATTAATTCTTAATGAAAAGAAAGAAGTTGCTGGTGCGTTTTTATATCACTTGTAAAGTAATCAGTACTCTATAGTTAAAGCAAAGTCAGTTATTATGGCAACAGGTG
>WTAK01000283.1 GCA_013139625.1 Candidatus Delongbacteria bacterium
ATAAACTCAGTGAAAAAATTCTATCATGGCAAAAGAAACTCAATGAGACTGAAAAACCTATGCCAAAGCCACATATTACTTTGATCTATCCTTCTTGTTTTTACAAATCTGAATGGCCTGACAATAGGAAAAGTGTTGTAGAGTGCATAAAAAAATTCAAGCCTTTCACATTGGAGTTAAGTAAAATAGATATCTTTACAGATCCCTATTTTTTATGGGTTGGTCCAGAGAATAACGAACAGAATAAGAAGCTCTATGAAATGAATGAAATGCTAGTAAATAAATTCGAAGATAAAATGACTGGATTAAATCTCGTTCCTTACACTCCGCATGTATCAGTGGGAACTTATATCTCTGAGAATAAACTGGACAAATCGAAAGCTGAACTTACAGAATTATTAAAGACCAACGTATTAAAATTTGAAGTTAAAGAAGTTTATTACACAATTCTCGACACAGATTTTAGATGGAAAATACATGACCTTATTTCGTTGGGAGTTTAAATGATAATTTTAGGTATAGAAAGTTCTTGCGATGATACTTCCGCTGCTATTTTAGAAGATGGGAAGATCCTATCTGTTGTTACTCATACCCAGAACGAACATATTGAATTTGGCGGGATAATTCCTGAGATCGCATCCAGAGCACATTTGAAATATATTACTGCAATAATTAAACAAGCATTGACAGAAAGTAATAAAACTCTTGAAGACATCGATGCTGTTGGGGTTACACATGGTCCAGGATTAGTTGGTCCGCTTTTAGTCGGAGTAAACACTGCCAAAGGTTTAAGTTACTCCCTTTCAAAGCCTCTTATACCTGTAAATCATATTGAAGCACATATTTTTGCTAATTTTATTGAGCATGATAAAGAAATAAGCACACCATTCGTTGTTTTAGTAGTGTCAGGTGGACATACTGAATTGATATATGTAAAGGAACTTGGACATTATGAACTTATCGGTAAGACCAGAGATGATGCTGCAGGAGAATGTATTGATAAGGTTTCAAAAATGATGGGGCTAGGCTTTCCCGGTGGAAAGATAATTGATAAATTAGCTTCAAAAGGTGATACAAAATTTCATAGATTTCCCAGAGGAATGAGTGACAGCTTAGATTTTAGTTTCAGTGGTTTAAAAACTTCTGTTAAAGTATTCCTTGAAAAACACGATCAGGAATTCCTAAAAGCAAATATAAATAATATAGCTGCTTCTTTTTTAGATTCAGTTACTGATTCTCTCGCTAAAAAACTACTCAAAGCAGCAGAGAAATATAATTGTGATACGGTTTTACTTGCTGGAGGTGTTTCAGCTAATAGTATGCTGAGAAGCAAATTAGATAAGATCGTGAAGTCTAAGAAAATGAAATTATTTTATCCCTCTCCAAAATATTGCACTGATAATGCTGCCATGGTAGCTATGACAGCTTATAAAAAATTTCAGTTACATCCAAGCCAAGCCGGATCTGCTCTTGATGTAGAAGCGATCCCTTTTTTAAGGCTATCTGAGTGATTTTTTTACTTCCTTAACTGATGCTGAACTTGAAATGATATAGTAAAATTTCTTTGTATTTGCATCAATTGGAATACTCCATGTATTCTCAAAAACAGTTTCAATATACTCAAATGTTCCATAAGGATCATCAGAACTATAAACCAGATATGAGTTAGCATTCAGCATCATATCCCAATCGATAGTAAGAATGTTTGATGATACAGAAGTAATGATATTAGTAGGACTGTCAGGAGCTTCAATCACGACGTAATATTCATAAGCACCCATATCGATCTCCCCTCCAAGCCTTGGATTCCCTTTAAGATCGGTAAGAGGTAAGTTAATATCTGATAGTGTCTGTTCTGTCAATCCCGGATATCCTGTATCCTTACATTCCGATATCTCTTGAAGCTCATAAGTATCTGTAACGTATAAAGGATCTGTATCAATATTTGATTCATAGAGTCCTGTGTAGATTACTCCTGCATTTAAACCAAAACCAGAACTACCACCCTCAATATTATTATATCGGAATATCGGATCAGAATCATTGTTATTTATATACACTTCTTCCGCACCGTTACCATAAATAATATTATTCATTAATTGAGGATCAGAATCAACATCAAAATATAGACCAATACTGTCATTATCAACTATGGTGTTATTTATTACAAACTGTGGAGAAGATGAAGTGAATTTAATTCCTCCCCTATTGCCCGTGATCAAATTACTTGATATTGTAGGAGATGAATTATTAATGAATAGACCGTAGTCATCAAAATTATTTATAATACTGTTTTGCATAGTTAACTTTGAATTGGCATTGATCGCTATGATGGCACTTCCATAAATAGTATTCCCGTATGAATCTGTTTTTATCAACCAAACATCCATTCCTCCAGCTCCGTAAGAAGAAGTTGTTCCTGCCATAACATATCCACCATCTGATGTTTGTTCTACAGAATAAGCAAAATCATCGCTTGGACCTCCAACAGTCTTATCCCATAATTCATTACCATTTGAATCTGTTTTTATTAACCAAAAATCATTCTCTCCCCCACCAAATGATAATGTTTGACCGGCAATGATAAATCCTCCGTCAATTGTCTCCTGTACTTCAAAAGCCTTATCGTTAAACTGTCCATCGATTATACTATTCCACAGCATATTCCCCGATGAGTCCGTTTTGATCAACCAAACTGCATAAGTAGCACTGTAAGAAGTGCTTCCACCGACTATAATATACCCCCCATCGCGTGTCTCCTTAACGGAATAACCATAATCTTCATTCACCCCACCATAGATCTTATTCCATATCTCATTTCCATTTTTATCAGTTTTGATCAGCCATACATCATAGCTACTTGATAAAGTAGAATATTTCCCAGTCATTATGTAGCCACCGTCGGATGTCTGCTGAACTGAATAGCTGTACTCATTTTCATATGGTTCACCGAAACTTTTATCCCACTCCATATTTCCGTCTTGATCAGTTTTTATTAACCAAAAATCCGAAGAACCTGGACTATATGAATATGTTATACCGGTTACTATAAATCCATAATCGTCTGTTTGTTCAATCG
>WTAK01000306.1 GCA_013139625.1 Candidatus Delongbacteria bacterium
GATTCAGGTGTGTTTACTGATATAAATGCCGGATTGCCTGGTGTTTATTATGCATCAGCTGCCTGGGGCGATTACGATAATGACAACGATCTGGATATCATTTTGACCGGTTTTTCAGATGGTTTGAGAATTTCAAAAATATACAGGAATGATTCAGGAACATTTGCCGATATAAATGCAGGTTTGACTGGAGTTATATACAGCGCTGTTGCATGGGGCGATTACGATAATGACGGAGATCTTGATTTACTTCTTACAGGATATTCAAGTCCGGGTAGTGTTTCGATAATATACCGTAATGATTCAGGAGTATTTACAGATATAAATGCCGGTCTTCCGGGGGTATCCAGCAGTACTGCCGACTGGGGCGACTATGATAACGACGGCGATCTTGATATTTTATTAACCGGCAATAAAGGTATAACATCTCTTTCGGAAATATACAGAAATGATTCCGGAGTCTTTAACGGTATAAATGCAGGTTTTCCCACAGTTTATTCTGGCGCTATAGACTGGGGTGATTACGATAACGACGGAGATCTGGATATCGTATTTACAGGTGATACAAGATCACTAAATGTTTCAATAATATATCGGAATGATTCAGGAACATTTACCGATATAAATGCAGGTTTGACTGAAATTGATTACAGCTCTGCTGCTTGGGGGGATTATGATAATGATGGAGATCTTGATTTATTGTGTACAGGCTATACAGGTTCAGCCGGCAGCGCAACAATCTATCGGAACGATTCAGGGATATTCACAGATATAAATGCAGGTCTGACAGGAGTTTACAAGAGCTCTGCTGCTTTGGGGGATTATGATAATGATGGAGATCTTGATATTTTAATGACCGGTGATACAGGATCAGGATATTTAACTCAGATATACAAAAACATCTCTTCCATTCCAAATACGATCCCTACTTCACCCTCAAATCTCAGTGCAGCGCAGGCTGATTCAACCGTAATTTTATCATGGGATAAAGCTACGGACACCGAAACACCGCAAAACGGTTTATCTTATAACCTTTATATCAGATCTGACAGCCTTTATGCTAAAAGCCCGATGAGTAATGATTCTACAGGCTACAGAAAGATCGTTAATATGGGTAATATAAACATGCGGAATTCCTGGACTGTCAATAATTTACCCTCCGGTAAATATTACTGGAGCGTTCAGGCTATTGATCATGCTTTTTCAGGTTCTGAATTTGCACCGGAGCAGTCATTTTTTTATGGTAATCTGAATATACCTGATAATGTTAATGTGTCATATAACTCTGGAACTGTAAAAATTACATGGGGTGAAGTGTCCAACGCATCTTCTTATAAAATTTATGCTGCTGACGAACCTTTCGGTAATTATTCTGATATTAGTTCTTTTGGTACATTTGAAGGATTAAACTGGACTCAAACTTATTCAGGTGATAAAAGATTTTATTATGTTGTAGCTGTTACTGAGTAACAATGAAGAGTAAATAATGTGCCAATGTAAAGAGTGATGTTATAAAACAAACCTTTAGATAGTACTGAACATGGTCGCACTAAAAAAAGGTTTGTTTTATGACATTGGCACATTTATTATTAAGTAAAGAATTTTTAAAATAATCGGAGAGTTATATTATGAAAAAACTTATTTTATTAATCATTTTGATAACTTCATTAATTTTTTCTCAAACCGTGACATGGAGAAAAGAAATACCATTCGAATCCGCAGATGATGGACCTGTCGGTTTTGATGTAGATACTGACGGTAATATATACGTGGCCTGTTACTCAAACGGTCCAAATAGTAGTCAATGGATTGAAGATACCGATTCTTTGATACACTCACCTAACACAAAAGTTATTAACTTAGATATGGATGGGAACATTCTCCAAAATAAAAATCTTGGAATTATATTCAATCATCAAGTTTCAGGTATTGGGTTAAACACTGAAGGGTATAATTTACAGGGAATAAACTCCAAAGCTTATTTCGATGTGCTTTATGAAGAGTATTATAGTATGAGAGATGCATGGTTCATAAATTATTCAGGTTCTGAGTCAATTGATACATTAATATTTAATTCAGATGAACAAATTGAATATGATATATTAAAAACAAAATCTTCATATAATCAGAAATCCGTATCAAAACTCTATCGCATTGATACTTATGCTGGTGGAGGAAGTAGTGGAAGGTTAATTGATATGTATGGTAAATGCTTATTTGATGTAGACAGCATAATAATTCCAGACAGTTTAAAATATATTAAAAAAGATTTAAAAAGTTTTGGTCATGGATCCATTTATGACTTTGATGTTGTAAATAACGATGTAGTTACTTGTGGTCATTTACTAAACAGCACTTATGGTGGATTTACATATTTAATAAAATCATCTGATTCCCATACAAAATGGGAAATATATAAAGAAGTCGGTGAGTTCGGAGATTTTTCATTTACTTTTATAAAAGCTGTATTGGATAACAATGGAGAATGCATCGTAAATGCATGGATTGATCAGGATCAGGATCACCAAGAAGATGAATACGAATATTTTATTCAAAAATATTCTGACACTGGGGAATTAGAATATACTTCTTCTGCCATGCGGGAATACTTATCTTTTCTTTACAATATTGCCCCTGGTGAATACATTGCTCAGACACGAGATGAGATAACGATATTCAAATTTACAGATAATGGCAGTGATATTAATATAGATTGGCAACATCCTTTCGATAATATTGATATTGTTCGACCTGTTTTAGGTGGTTTTATAACTGCCGGAACTGATGATTCAAACATAATTATCCAGAAAATAGATACGACCACTGGGATACAGCAAACTGAAAATTTACCGTTAGGAACGAAACTCTATCAGAATTATCCTAATCCATTCAATCTTGTAACTGAAATCAATTTTTCATTAAATCAGAAACAAAATATTAACTTATCAGTATTCAATTCGAATGGCGAGTTGGTTCAAACTCTTTTTGATGGAAAGAAAAATAAAGGAATGCATTCAGTAAAATTTGATACTTCAAGATTTAACTCTGGAGTTTACTTCTATAAGCTTTCAACTGACGAATCGATAAAAACAAGGAAGATGTTATTCTTAAAATAATATGTGCCAATGTTAAAATTATTGATATAAAACAAACCTTTTGATAACTCTAGATATCGCCGTGCTAAAAAACTACTACAGACCCACAACATTGGCAAAACATCAATGGTTACTTGGAGATTTAATTCGTTATGACACCACTGCTTTTTGCCATAACCGTTATGGGTAATGCTAAATCATTTGATATTACATAAGAAGAAAAGGATAAATTAAGGAGTTTTTATGATTAAAATAGGCAAACAAGATTACATAAATTTTTATGACATCTTTAATGAGTTAGGTTTTCACGGATTCCTTTTATCTTCACTTGATGGCATTGTTAAAGGTGAGTTATATGCTGATGATACCAAAAATCCAACTTATGCGATCATGCTTACAGCTGATTGTTATTATGTTGTTGGTGATTTGAGCGATGAGCAATTGGAGAAAGAATTTTTTACTTTGTCACAATCTGATGCATTTTTGGATTATACAGGGATTATATTTCAAAATAAAAATCTTAGTAGAATAAAAGAAATTTTTGGGAAGCACACATATGAGTATATTGATCGAAACGGTTATAAATTGTTTAAATCAGAAGTTAAATATATTGATACTATTATTGATAGTGCTGATATTATTAAATTAACACCTAATAATATCGTCCAGTTCAAAGAATATAGAAACTTTAAAGAAGTTTATGAAGAGTGCAAGCGCTACTGGGATGAATATCCTAAAAGCTCCAAGATAAATTTCAGTATAGCATTAGTTAAGGATAACACAATTTTATCATGTTGCTATTTATGTGGTGAAAGTTCTTCTGAAAATTCGTGTGAACTAGGGATAGATACTTTTAAAGGTTTTAGGAGAAAAGGATATGCTGAAACTGTATGCCGTGAAACAATAAAGGAACTTATTAAATTGGGATATGATAATTTTAACTGGCACTGTTATACTGACAATATTGCGTCAAGTAAAACTGCACTCAAGTTGGGATTTAAGATGGTAGAAGAAAGTCAACTTGCTTGGTTTAGAAAGGTTTTAGATAAAAAATAAAAATGAAGCACATACCCATAACATTAGAAAAAT
>WTAK01000174.1 GCA_013139625.1 Candidatus Delongbacteria bacterium
GTAATAGTTTTCCAAAGCTTCTTGCTTTCTGTCTGTCAAATAGTATAAATTGCCTAGATTAAACAAAGCATCTACATATTTTTCGTCGATTGTTAAAGCTTTCAAGTATAATTTCTCGGCTTCAGGATAATTCTTTTCAGTCAAATATATATTTGCAAGATTATTCAATGTTTTTGTATAATTCGGATTTATACTAATAGCTGATTCGTAGAATCCTTTAGCTTTTTTGATATCCTTCTTCTCGTAATAAATATTTCCAACATTATTACAGGTTCCATAGCTACTTGGATCTAGTCTATTGGCTTTAAGATAGAAACTTAAAGCTCTATCAAGGTAACCATTTCGCTTTAAAGCTTCGGCGATATTATAATTTGGTCTAAATTTCTCCGGTGATTTTTTTACAACATCAGCCCAAAGAGATATGTCTGTTTTCCAAACTTTGTTTCTCTGGAAAGTTGCAATTGAATATGAAAGTGTTATTAATCCTAGAATTACTATCGGAGCGTACTTATGGATTCTACTGAATTTGAATTTATTATCCAGCAAGAAAACTACAGTTGAAATTATTAATCCAAATCCGAATAATGACATGTACAATCTGTGTTCGTACATTAGATCACCAATAGGTAATATGCTTGACCTCAAAGCTAGTAAAGCAAAGAACCAGAGAATTGAGAATGAGATTATTTTGTTTTTCTTTGATATGAAAAAAGAAAATACTAATAATCCTGCTGTAAGTATAAATCCAACTATAACTTTAACTGAGAAAGCTGTCTCCGGCATTAAAATATCATGATCTAAATTTTGACCAATTGGAATAAATGACATAAATATATACTTTGGGATCACAATGAATTGACTTATCAAGTATTCAAACCTTGAAATGTCGTAAGTCTCTCGGGGTAATGTACCTGTGATAACCATTATTATAGTAGTAAGTAATAGTAATCCCGATATAGAATAAATTACTTTTTTATTTACAGTATTTTCTTTGTCTCTGATGAAGAACACTTCTAATAATAATAACGCAAGTGGCAAACTGAAAGAAGTTTGCTTTGTAAGAACAGCTAGTAAAGCAAATAATACGAATAAAGAAAAATTTAAAATTTTTCTTTTATTCAATCGTGCGATATAATAAAAAATCAATGCTCCTAGATAAAACATACCTGACATTGACTCCATTCGCTGAATAATATAAGTTACACTTTGAGTTTGTATCGGATGAACTGCAAATATCAGCGCTGTAAAAAGCTGGATCCATTTCTTATTATTAATAATGTATAGTTGTTTTATTGATTTAGAACTGATCAAGAGTCCTGTTAATATAAAAACAAATACAGAGCTTAATACATGAATAACAAGATTAACCACATGATATCCGAAAACATCCAGTTGAGTATACTTGTAATTCAGTGCTAAAGTAAATTGTGCAGGAGCTCTATTATAGAAATTAAACCAATAACCGAAATCTGTGAACTTCAAAATATCTCTGACATAGCTATTTTGAAAAATTGAATGCACATCATCGAACTGAAAAGAGCAATCAAATGAATTTGAATACGATATAATCGTTGCAATAACAATTATTATGATTGATAATATTTTACTGTTTTTACCCATTGAATGAAAATAATGATTTTATTTATAAAATGAAATAACAAATATTACCGTACGGGCGTTATTCATAACGCCCTAAAACAAAAAAGGGATGCATTCCTGCATCCCCTACGAAATCCCCATCCGGTCGAACACGTGGGTTCGACCCTACGGAATTATCTTTTAATATTGAATCTCACTCTTCATCTTATAAGATTTATATCTCCACTTAGCATTCTCTTCCGCAGCAGCAAATAACTCCTTTGCTTCTTCAGGGAAAGCTTTTATAAGCGTAGTATATCTTGCTTCACCAAGTAAGAAGTTTTGGAAATTCTCCCACTTAGGTTCTTTTGAATCCATCACGAAAGGATTTTTCTTTTCATCTTCCAACTGTGGATTGTATCTGTATAAGTGCCAGTAACCGGCTTCAACAGCAAGTTTTTCTTCTTGAATAGTTTTACCCATACCGGCTTTAAGACCGTGACTGATACATGGAGCATAAGCAATTATCAATGAAGGTCCCGGATATGCTTCTGCTTCTTTAATCGCCTTGAAGAATTGTGCTTGATTTGATCCCATTGCTACTTGAGCAACATATACATAACCATAGCTCATTGCCATCATTCCAAGATCTTTCTTTCTGATCTTCTTACCGGAAGCCGCAAATTTTGCAACAGCGCCAATTGGAGTTGCTTTTGAAGATTGACCACCTGTATTTGAATAAACTTCCGTATCAACAACTAGAACATTTATATCATCACCTGAAGCTAAAACATGGTCTAAACCGCCATAACCAATATCATAAGCCCAACCGTCTCCACCAAATACCCAGACTGATTTCTTTACAAAGTATTGATCTAAAGTTTTAATCTCATTGATAACATCGCCCGTTTCCGTTGCAATAGCTTTTCTTACAAGTTCTGAAGCTGTTTTTGAACCCTCTGCATTTTCTTTGTTCTCGATCCATGACTCAAATGCTTCTTTAATTTCATTACTCGTACCAGCTTCAATAACATCTTTCATTCTTAGTTCAACTCTGTCTCTCATTTTACCTGTACCAAGAGCCATTCCGTAACCATACTCAGCATTATCTTCAAACAATGAATTTGCCCAAGCAGGTCCCTGACCTTTCGTATTCTCACAATATGGAGTTGCCGGAGCAGAACCACCATAGATTGATGAACATCCTGTAGCATTAGCAATCATCATTCTATCGCCGAATAATTGAGTGATAGTTTTAATATATGCAGTCTCACCACAACCTGCACAAGCACCAGAGAACTCAAACAATGGCTGAGCAAACTGAGAAGCTTTTACATTTGAAAATTTATCAACTAAATTATCTTTGTAAGTAATATTCTTAGCAAAATAGTCCCATCTGGTAGCTTCTTTCATTTGAGAACCAAGATGTTTCAGTTCTAAAGCCTTACCTTTAGGAGCAGGACATACATCAACACAGTTACCACAACCTGTACAATCCAGAACACTTACCTGAATTCTAAATTTATGACCTTCCAAACCTTTACCGATAGCATTCAGTAATGATGTTCCCTCAGGAAGTGTAGCTTCCTCTTCAGGGTTTACCAAGAATGGTCTAATTGCAGCATGAGGACATACATAAGCACATTGGTTACATTGAATACAAGTTTCAGGAACCCATTCAGGAACACTTACTGCAATACCTCTTTTTTCAAAAGCAGTCGTACCTTGAGGGAATGATCCGTCTTCTCTTCCGACAAATGCACTTACAGGAAGGTTATCGCCATTCTGAGAATTCATCACATCACAGATATTCTTGATAAAATCAGGTCTTCCTTCACTATTTATTTTGAATCCTTCACTAGAAATATTTTTCCACTCTGAAGGTATTTCAATTTTTTCAATTCCATGTCCGCCTTTATCAACGGCAGCATAGTTCATGTTTACAATATTTTCACCTTTCATACCATAACTCTTAACAATGAATTTCTTCATTTGCTCAACAGCAAGATCGTAAGGTATAACTTCAGCTATTTTGAAAAATGCAGATTGCATGATCGTATTAGTTCTAGTTCCCAATCCGATCTCTTCTGCGATCTCAGTAGCATTGATGATATAGAAATTGATTTCATTATCTGCCATATACTTTTTCATATGATCAGGCATTCTGTTCTTAGTTTCTTCAACATTCCAAATTGAATTGAGCAGGAATGATCCGCCTTTCTTTAATCCTTTTAGTACATCATACTGATTGATGTACGCAGGAACGTGGCAAGCAACGAAATCAGGAGCATTTACAAGATAAGGACTTCTTATAGGTTCATCACCAAACCTTAGGTGAGAAGAAGTAAATCCGCCGGACTTTTTCGAATCATAAGCAAAATATGCTTGGCAATATTTATCTGTAGTTTCACCGATTATCTTAATAGAATTCTTATTAGCTCCAACAGTTCCATCAGATCCAAGACCATAGAATTTAGCTGCGTGATTACCTACGCTAACAAGATTGATCGCATCTACTTTAGGAAGTGATTTGAAACTTACATCATCAACTATACCAATTGTAAAATCATTCTTAGGCTCGTTCATTGCAAGATTGTTATAAACTGCAACGATTTGATCAGGCAATGTATCTTTCGAAGAAAGTCCGTATCTACCACCAACGATAGCAGGTTTTACATCTTCATCATAGAAAATAGCTTTGATATCAAGATACAATGGTTCACCAACTGAACCCGGCTCTTTAGTTCTGTCAAGAACTGCGATCTTCTTCACTGTCTTAGGTAGAACATTCATGAAATATTTAGTTGAGAAAGGTCTATAAAGATGAACAACTATCATTCCAACCTTATCACCGTTTGCGTTCATGTAATCTATTGTTTCTTTTATTGTTTCAGTCACAGAACCCATTGCAATAATGATATTTTCCGCATCTGCAGCACCATAATAAGTAAACGGATGATACTCTCTTCCAGTTTTCTCAGTGATCTTCTGCATATAACCTTCTACAATATCCGGAACAGCATCATAGAAATTGTTTA
>WTAK01000017.1 GCA_013139625.1 Candidatus Delongbacteria bacterium
GTTACGGGTGTAAATGAGCCACTTACGGCATCATAATTGTATACTGCTGTGATATTCTCTGAATCGTAAGTCGTACCAGTTAATGCTATATCTAAATCTCCGTCATTATCATAATCACCCCAATCAAATCTACCAAAAATCTGTGGTAGATTATGAGTTTCAATTTCCGTAAAATTATTACCACCATCATTCCGATATAGTTTTGTCATAGCATCAGAGTAACTGGAACCACCATCAGATCCTGTTATTAATAAATCCTGATCGCCGTCATTATCATAATCGCCCCAAGCGGCACAACTTCTTTCCATTGGTATTAAACCGGAAACAACGTCTTCTGTAAAACTTACACTAAGCAATATGTTGCAAACTACTAACATCGCCATTATTAAAATACTTTTTCTCATTTTTTCTCTCCTAAATTTTACATTAATATTTTATTGATTTTACACATACTTCAAATTGTAAGATTCTTTCAAGTATCGAATAACCAGTACAACAGAATTATATTTGTAACGTTCTTATTCATTATTAACTCTATTCTAATTTTTTCTTTAATCTTCATCATAAGCAATCTGTCAACAGAAAAATAGGTATAGCCCATATTTAATACTTATTTTACACATTTTCACTATGCCTTTTAAAGGGCGCTATTTTGTATCTCATATCTATTACACGTTCAGCAAGTGCGGTAAATTTCATGCTTTTTCCCATATTTTCCAGGCATTAGATTATATTATTTTCCTTATATTTATCAAAATAAACATAACTCTGATAGAAAAACACATCGCCATGATTTTAAAGCCTTATTTCTACCGTTCGGACTGGGTGAAAAATCTGGTATATTATGCAAATAATGGATATTGCATGTTTAGCAGAATCTGCATAAAATGGTTGTGTTAGTCTTGACTCTCCATCCATTCAATTACTATCTTTTACACCAATTTCAAATTTAAACAAATAAAAAACAATAAAATAGGGGCACCTATTTGTGATACTTAAATACGACATTTATATTTTATCAGCTACAATAATAGTGAGTATTTGAAAAGAAAATTATCTTTAAATTCCTTGCTACATCTCACTTTTCTTAGTATTATATGCCATAAAATAAGATTATCTAATAACCTTGGTAAACCGTTGTGGACATAGAAGAATTGAAAAATATCGAAACTGTTGAAATTAAAGTAGCTCCAAATCAAGCTAAAGAGCGTATTGACAAATATTTATTTGCACAGATAAAGAGAGTCAGTAGAAATAAAATCCAAAATTTAGTTGAAAGTGGAAATGTTCTTGTTAACGAAAAAGAAATAAGAACAAATTACAAAGTTTTACCTAACGATAGTATCGTAGTGAAAATACCAAGACCGGTGAAACAGGAGATATTACCTGAAAATATCGATATTGATTTTGTTTACGAAGATGAATATTTGGCAGTTATCAACAAGCAAACCAATATGGTCGTTCATCCTACATACTCCAGATCGAGTGGGACATTGGTAAATGCACTTATGTATCATTTTAAAGATCAACTTTCATCTGTAAATGGCAAAGAAAGACCGGGTATTGTTCATCGCTTAGATAAAGATACTACCGGCTTAATGGTCGTAGCTAAAAATGATCTTGTTCATCAACCTTTAGCAACTCAATTTGCTGAAAAAACTGCTCGAAGAGAATATTTTGGTATTTGTATTGGCAAATTCAAAGAAAGAACAGGGCGTATTGAAACTCTTTTAACCAGATGGCAAAGGGACAGAAAGATCATGGTCGTATCTGAATTTGAAGGCAAAAGAGCTGCCACGAATTATGAAGTTATTGAAGAATTTCATAAATTTAGTTTGGTAAGGTTCATTTTAGAAACCGGTAGGACACATCAAATAAGAGCACATATGAAACATCTCAATAGACCATTATTTGGCGATCCGTTCTATGGTGGTATTAATGTAAAGACGATAGATCTTCCAAGAAATCAAGTCAGAAGATTGAATCATATGCTAGAGATACTTCCAAGACAAGCATTACATGCAAGGAAGTTGGAATTCTATCATCCTATTTTAGAAAAACGACTATCTTTTGAAGCAGAGATCCCTGATGATATTTCTCAGATCATCGAATTAATAAGAAAATACGAATATTAAATTTATTCTTGAGAAATTTTAGATAATCTAGGTTATTAAAAATTTTCTTGCTTAAGATATAAGTAAATAATATATTAACAGCTCGAATAAATTCATAGCTATTAAGGAGAGCTTGAAATTAAATTATGCTTAAAAACTTCAATAAAATAATTATTTTTGCAGTTCTTATATTCTCACTTTTTTATACAAATGATGTATTTGGAAAGCAGATCACAGATAAATTGGGTAATACGTACGAAACTACTCCAGGAGATAAGTCGTTAGTAAAATTCATTCGAATTCGTGGAAAAAAAGTCCTTATTTTTGAAGATAATATGAATCGTGAAATAATCCAGCAATTGAGACATAAAGAATTTGTTCAATTTATAGAAAAAGATGGTAAGTACTGTAAAGTCAGGGTTTATCATCCCGAAGGGATTTATGAAGGTTGGATCAATAAGTTCAAAGTTTATAACACAAAAGGTATTATCAAATTTTACTTCGGCAAGTCATTTCTTGTGGAAAGTGATGAAGAAGAAATTGATCCGAATGATGTAGAATTTGAAGTAAATAAAACCGCTTGGATCATGAAAGACAAATCACAACTTTTAGAACTTCCTGAAGAAGGTAGTGATGTGAAATTTGACCTTTACTTT
>WTAK01000294.1 GCA_013139625.1 Candidatus Delongbacteria bacterium
GCACCTGTAATCATAATACCTCTACCGTCGTCAACACCTGTTACGATATTATTTTCAATGGTATATTCACGACCGAGCGCCATTCCAAGCAAATCAATTCCGTTGATACAGCCTTCAAAATTTGAGTTTGTTATATCAAATTCGTAGTTACCTGTGCCTTTCACCCCAGTCTCTGCCCCGATTATGTTCACATTATTCATTTCAATTGAACTTCCACCTATTGCATTAATACCTAACCATTTACCTGAGATATCAACATATGAGAAGTTTGTACCTATGGCAGTAAAATATGATTTGTTCATTATGACTATCTCTGTATTCTCTGATACCTCTACTGTTGAACCGTAATCAAACACAAGATGTGATCCATTAAGATTTATCAGCTTTGATCCTGCTTGAAGTTTTAGAGTTGCTCCATCTGCAATATTTAAATCTGCAAAACCTAAATTCAAGGTTGAATTTTCTTTTACATCAACTAATACATCGTTTCCAACAATTACATTACCCATGATATTAGCATCACCTATAACATCAATTATTGCACCAGATTCTAGAAACAGATTTGCATCTCCTTCAATTATCAAATTAGCACCTGAAAATAATTCAAGATGAGTACCAGAATTCAATATTTCGTTGCTTTTCAATATCAAATTGCCAAACACCTTAATATTTGAATTCGGTTCAAAGATGAGGTTAGCTCCATTTTCTACTATCAGGTTTCCATCTAAATTTAAAATTGCACCATCTGCAATTGTTAAATTAGAGCCAGCATTCAAAATCAGTTCTGAGTTACTAGGTATGGTCATCAATGTTCGGTCATTTGTCACTACATTTCCTATAATGCTGGTATTTCCTTTTGCTTCAAAAAATGACCACTCTAACATTGTTAATTGTGCCCCTTCCTCAAACACTAAATGTGCATCTTCAATTACAAATTTTGATAGAGTTTCAATGACAAGTCCATCTTCGTATGATATTTTTGAAGGATCCGATACAAAAGTCATTGTATTATCTCCAACGTAATTAAGAGAAACACCAGGCTTTATTGTCAGCTTAGGATTTACCATTAAATTACCTGTTATTGTCTGTATTTCCAGATCACTCGGTTCTGGTGGCCATGAAAGCTTTTCTCTATCTTCACTAGGCTCTACGTTACCACATATACCTTCAAGACTTAAAAAATTTGTCACAAAGTTGCTACTGAAAGAATTTTGCGGATATTCAGGTGGTAAAGCTGTATTTTTTTGATTATGATAACCACCAAAAAAAGGCTCATCTCCACCGGGCCAAGTTTCAAAATTGCCAGTCCAAGTATTGAAGTCATTTGTATATCTGAAGACTTCGTTCATATGTAAATAACCATCTCCATCAGAGTCAGGATCTTTTGCACCGGGATGATCAGGGATTTTATTCTCAAATAAAAATTCATCTACTGGATCACCCGGAATCCAAGGGTCTATGCCAGGCACATATCCTCTTATAGCTGATATCCAATAATAAAAATACTCGTGATAATTTATATTGGAGATCCATTGTTCTGCCCAAGCAGTTTCATTCCAAGATGCTGTATGAACTGTTCTATTTGTACACTTAGTATCAGCAGTATATTCATTAAGTTTCGTAGCAAATCCACCACTAAAACAACAACCAATTGTAAAAATCATTTGGGCACAATCAATATTTTCAACATAGCCGGCTAGTTCATCATCAGTAATATCTTCTTCACCTTTTAGATCTATGTACGAATTTGGGATATAACCCCATAATGGATCAGGAAAACTCTCATCAGAATTATTACCATGCCCATCTACATATACAAACAATTGATCATCGTGATCCAGTTCCTTACTAAGTTTTGTAAATGTTTCCTCAATTAAGATTTTTGTCGCACTTTCATCAATATCATTTGAATAATCTCCACCGTCAAGATCTTCTGAATGTGTATCTCCGTAATAATGTACATAAATATTGTCTTTTATATACCCTTTATCCAATAAAGCACAATACATCGCCGACATATCATTCCAGAAACGATCCTCTTCGCCTTCCGATCCATTTATTATTACTGCATATAAATGTTCGTTTGGTAATGCTCTTTCAACTTCTGTAATTACTGTCGTTGTAGGTATTTCGATAACATCCTGCTTGATGAATTCGGATATTAATTCCATTTCTTTTTCGTAATCCATTGGAAAAATAGTTTTCTCAATTATTTCATATTCTCCATTTGATTCATTGAGAAAAATAATCCTACAAGGATGATGCCATTTACCCATAGGATAATCATCCACAAAATAAAACCAGCTATTTTCGTATTGAGATGATATAGTTTCACCATTCCAGAGTGTCACTGAATTCTGGGAAGTCAGAATTTGATCAGACTCATAAACATTCACTCTTTCAATTTCATCACCTAAGATGTTGTTAAGTACAATATCTTTTGCGTCTGTACTTGTGATCCCTGCAGTCAGACTTACTGAAAAAACAAACAGCATGCAGGTAGCAAAAATTACTTTAATAATGTTTTTACACATCAGTCTCTCCTTTTTTTTACATTAACTTTAACATTGGAGTTACCGACTGTTTGTGATTATATTACAAAGTATGGAGGTAAGGTCGGTAACCTTGACTTAAATTTTCCGTATTTTTACTTGGTGGTAGTTCTACGGAGAGCTGCTAGGTCATTTTTCTGATTTCACCTCCTTTTTTATTATTTTGAATTTTATTTTTTATCTTAAATACAACATTTTCTTTGTTTGTTCAACATTTCCATTTACTTTTAATCGATAGTAATAAATCCCACTATTTAAATTATCCGCTTTGAATGTAGCTGAATGCATTCCTGCATTCACTACACTATTCACTAATTTTTGAACTAATTGCCCATTTGAATTATAAATATTTATTTCTATATCACTCATATTCTTTACTGCATAATCAATTATTGTCTCATTATTAAAAGGATTTGGATAATTTTGCAACAATTCATAATTCTCAATTACTCCCGACAAATCGGGATCAATTGAAGTTTCCACAAAATTACCAAGACTATCCTGGAACAAAATATTTATACAGTTGTCATCATTGTAGCTATAATTAACAGTTACAATATCTTGCGAACCACTTCCATCCATATCTGCTACAAATGATTTTATACTTTTCGTTGGTCCTGATGTACCTGAATATGTCTGATAATTAATAGGATCGGCAAATGATGTACCTAGTTTGTTGAATAAAATATACGTGTGTGTTTCTTCGTATTCTGAATTGGGATACGAATATGATGTGTTAAATACAATATCAGTATAATCATCATTGTTTAAATCCGAGAAGAAAAAACTTGCTAGTGCCTCATCTATCCATTTATTATATACTAGAGTGTAAGTTGAATCAATTTCTTCAAAAACAAGTAACTCTTTTGAGGTTCCCGGAGCTCCCCAATTACTTGCTATAATTTCATTTTTATTGTCATTATTTATATCAGATATAGCTACATTTGAAATATATCCTGTTATTTCAATTGTTGAAGGTGAGAATCCAACTGTTTTCCCTAAATATACCCACAATTTATTCCCTCCAATAACAATATCATCAATACTATCTCCATTCAAATCATCACAAACTATACAACTCGGTCGTTCTTCAAGTGCATAATATACAGGAGCATCATATTGACCAGTACCATCATTTTTCATATAACCCCAGAATGATCCGTTATTTGATATAAAAACGAGATCAATATCGTTGTCACCGTCTATATCGCCGGTTTTAATGTCATCGGCATATTCCGTGACATTATACATTAGTGTGTCATTCAAATCCAACACAAAAAAATCATTTAAAATTCCAATTTTGGAGTTTACTCCATCGTAATATTGAGTAATAATATCAAATTCTTCATTATTATTTATTTTTTCAATACAAAGAGTTCTATGTTGCCCTATAATATAGACACTGTCTATTGTTGAAAAATCAGCATTATTATTTTCCAGAATTGTAATTCCTGTCCAGTTTGTATTACTGTTCATCAAATGCCCAACAACAATATCATTATCACCATCCAGATCAATATCTTCAGCATAAACTGAATAAGCTGATTTAGGCACAGTGTAGCTTGCTGAAAATAAAAAAAATGCAGCTAACAGCGTTAAAAATAAAATCATTTGTTTTTTCATTCATTACCTCCTACTAAAGTTATCATATCTATAAATAGTATAATAACTTAGATGTCCGTTTATTTCAAAGAAAATAAT
>WTAK01000380.1 GCA_013139625.1 Candidatus Delongbacteria bacterium
AAGAATATAAGAGAAGTAATTCTCTAGACTCGAAAATAGAAGTAGAAATTAAAAATATTCATGAATTCAAGACTGCATTAGCGAATGATGTTGATGTGATCATGCTGGATAATATGTCTGTTGAAGATGTTGTTACCTGCGTAAAGTTAAATGATACTGATACCAAGCTTGAGATCTCAGGTAATGTAACTTTGGATACTATCAAGAGTTTGGCATTGACAGGAGTTGATTATATTTCATCAGGGGCTTTGACGCATAGCGTTAAAGGATTAGATCTAAGTTTATTGGTACTATAAATGAAAAAAATGATTGTTGTATATATCAGCCTGATATTGGCTATAATCTTATCATCTTGTGCTACGGATTACAAAAGATGGCCGTTAGGCGGTGAGCCGGATCGTATATCTCCAAGAATAACCTTCCACACACCTCAAGCAGGCTCATTGAACCAAGATAAAGATATCATTGCTGAAATAGAATTCAGCGAATTCATTGATTACGGTTCTACAAGGAATGCAATTACGATTTCTCCTTACTCGGTTCAGAAAAAAAGTAAGATAACTTGGTACGAAAAAAGTGTAAAGATAGAATTCTCTGACCTTGAAGATGACCAAACTGTCTTAATTGCATTGAATACCTCTCTGAAGGACCTGAGGAAAAATACTATCAAAAATAACTTTATTTTAAATTTCTCTACCGGTGAGAAAATAGATAAGAAAGAATTCTCGGGGAATATCACCGGTGCAATTATTGATAGATATATTGAGAAGATAAATTACTCCAAATTAAAGGTGAATTTGTACAAAATGGATGAGTTTTCACCTTTCAAGATCAATGATATCAATCCCGAATACAGTGTTGGAGTATCTGAGGATATGACGTATAAGTTCACTAATATTTCTGCAGATAATTACGTTCCCGTTGTATTCTATGATAAAAACAACAATTCTAAGTTAGAAATTGAAAGTGAGTACCTATCACTGATATCCTCTGTGAATCTTAAGGACAATGATCAGCAACAAATTGATTTTGCACTGGCTAAAAGTGATACGATCTCACCATTTATCAAGGAAGTTACCCCAATTGAAAATAATATCTTAAAAATGGATCTTTCTGAAGAAATTATTTTGAAAGAAAATATTATTTCAACGATAATTCAAAATGATTCGATCATAAAATTCGAAGAATTTTATGATCCTGCAGTGAAAGGAAAAATATACATTCGGTCTAAAGACCTGGATCTTACACTGGATGTTACAAAAGAAATTATCATAAATTTGAATGATATTACCGATCTTTATAGAAATATTATCAATGAAAAAATGAAGACTAAGACTATTTTCATCGCAGATACAGTGAAAAAAGAAAAATTAAAAGTATCTTCCGGATTTAAAAATAGTATCTTCAAAGATCAAAAGATCAGGTTTAATTTCAATTGGATCGAACCTGATAGTTTATCTATAGAGTTGATAAGCAGTCTTGACAGTGCTATTACGACCTTGAACGATATTACAATCAAAAGACCTTTTATCTCAGAGATAGATCTAACACAGAAAGATATTGCTGAGGGTAAATATTCTATAGTTATAAAGTATGGAAATAAGAAAATATTTTCAAAGAATGTTAATATTGAGAATGAACTTGGATATGGTTCTGTTGCAGGTAAAGTAGAAAATGCTACTATTGGAGCAAATTTAATATTCCAAAATTGTGATAATAAGAGTAAAAGCAATGTGAAATATGGAGTTACTTCGGACTACAAAATACAACTCAGACCAGGTAAATATATTTGTGCAGCATATCTGGACGAAAATAAAAATGAATTATTAAGCATAAATCTTAGTCAGCTAAATATTGAAAAAGCAGTATTTAGAAAGGATACGATCCTAGTTAGAAAAAATTGGGAATCGGCCGATATAAATTTTGATTTTTAAATTTAAATCAATAAGATATAAATTTTGATTTTTAAATTTAAATCATAATTAATAAATTTTAAATTTTAAAATAAGGAGCAAACTATGTACGCATTAATTATGGCCGGTGGTGTTGGAGCAAGATTCTGGCCTAAAAGTCGCTTAAGGACACCAAAACATTTACTGAAGATCATAAATGATAAAACTATGCTTGAAAATACAGTGAATAGGCTTGATTCCATCATAAAGAGAGATGATTGCTATATAATTACAAATAAGGAGCAAAAAGACAATATTTTTGCAAATGTTGAAAACTTTAAAGAAGATAATATAATAGCAGAACCTTTTGGTAGAAACACTGCTGCAGCTATAGGTTATGGTGCAATTAAACTGATGCTTAAAGATGAAGATGCAACTATGGTTGTCTTACCGGCAGATCACTACATCAAGAATACAGAGGAATTTGCCAGAGTTATTAATAATACCGTGGAATATTGTAAGGCACATCAAGAATGCTTAATAACGATAGGTATAGAACCAAGTCACCCGGAAACCGGTTATGGCTATCTTCAGGTAGGAAAAGAGACAGATTCAGGTGCTTATGAAGTTAGATCTTTTGCAGAAAAACCAAATTTTGCAACAGCAGTAAGATTCTTAGAAAGTGGAGATTTTTTCTGGAATAGTGGAATGTTCATTTGGAAAGCTGAAACAATATTAAAAGAGATTAAGAAGCACATACCTGATTTGTATGAAAGTCTAATGAATTTAAAACAAGCTCTGATAGATAAGGATTCGGATGATGTTATAGAGAGGATATACTCTGAAATGAAATCTATTTCAATTGACTATGGTGTAATGGAAAAAGCTGAGAAAGTAAAGGTGTTCATTGGTGATTTCGGCTGGTCAGATGTTGGAAGTTGGTTCGAGATATACAGGATGAAAGATAAAGATAATAATGAGAATGTTGTTGATGCGCAACTAGTCTCGATAGATACAAAAGGATGTTATATAGTATCGGATAATAAAGATAAACTTATAACTACGATCGGCATTAAAGATATGGCTATTATTGATACAGAAGATTCATTGTTGATAGCTCCATTATCAAGATCGCAGGATGTGAAAGAACTTGTTGAAAAATTGAAAGCAAAGAAATATAATGATGTGTTGTAGTTTAATTGACAATAGATAATTAATCGTAGGGGACGATTTCTTTTCGTCCCCAAAGCGCATTAAGATGGAGGATAAATTATGGATAATAATAGTAAAAATATATTTTTAAGATCGATATCATTATGTGATAACATGAATGATGAAGAAATTAAGGCCATTGCAGAACATTGCAGAATAAAAAGCTATAAAAAGAAAAATGTTATATTTTTAGAAAGTGATCCCGGAAATATGCTTTATCTGATATCTTCGGGAAGAGTCAAGATAACAAAGCTAAATGAAGAGGGTAATGAGGTCATTCTTACTATTCTAAGTGATGGAGATTACTTTGGTGAAATGTCTTTATTGGATGACCAGGATCGTAATGCAAATGCTATTGCGATGGATGATGTTGAGCTTTTGACAATTACTAAAAATGAATTTGTTAATTTATTAATCCATAACTCTACATTATCTCTGAATCTTTTAAAAACTTTTGCAATAAGGTTGAGAGTTACTGATATAAGAATGAAAAGTTTCTTTTTGGATGATGCTCAGAAAAAGGTAATAATTACATTGCATAACCTTGCGGAAAAAATGGGAGTATCTGATGGAAAAGATGTAATCATTCAAGAAGTTCCTAATCAGACTGATCTAGCAAATATGACTGGTATATCAAGAGAAACACTGTCAAGGATCATTAATAAATTCGAGATGAATAAAATTATTGGAAGAAGTGGAAAGGACATAAAAATCCTGCAATATAATGATTTCGTGCAGAGGTTTATTGATAATGACTAAATCTGCAGATCTTCACATACATTCAACTCATTCAGATGGGTTACTTACAACAGAAAAGATATTTTTTTATGCTCAGAAAAGAAAATTAAAAGCTATAAGTATCACAGATCATGATTCTGTAGGTGCAAATGCGGAAGCATTGGAATTATCAAAAAAATACAAAATAGAATTTATACAGGGTATCGAACTTTCTTCAGAATACAATGATATGGATATTCATATTCTAGGCTATTTTGTTGATCCCAACAATAAACAATTGCAGAAATACATAAAGAAATTTAAAGACGTTAGAATAGATAGAGCAAAAAAGATGGTTAAGCTTCTGCAGAAAGACAATATTGATATTACTTATGAAGAGGTTGAGGAGATATCAAATAATGGAGCAGTAGCAAGACCTCATTTGGCACATTTACTTATAAAAAAGAAGTATGCTTATAATTTTTACGATGCATTTAGTAAATATTTGAACGATAACTCTAAATATCATGTAAAAAAATTTAAGATAAGTATTCCTGATGCAGTTAAATTGATACATGAAGCAGGTGGTTTAGCTTTTGCGGCTCATCCGAATTACTTAAGAGAGAAACCTGAAATGATTAAGGTTCTCATTGATGCGGGAATTGATGGTCTTGAGACTATCCACTCATCTTATGATGATGAATTCCTTAGAAAGATTAATGACATGGCAGATTACAATAAATTGCTAAAATCCGGTGGTAGTGATTGTCATGGTGGAAGAAAATATGGGAAACTGATTTTAGGAAAGTATAAAATTACTTACGATCGGATTGAAAAAATGAAACATGCGTTAAAAAAAATTAAAAATTAACAATTTATAATGGACAATTATTCCGTAGGGATGAACCCATGTGTTCATCCGATTGGGATTTAATAAAAGGAAATAAAATATGAAAATAGCAGTATTAGGAGCAGGAGCGTGGGGTTTAGCAATTGCTGATGTTATAGCTAAAAAAGATTTTTCTGTCTCAGTTTGGGAATTTGATAAAGATATTTGCAATGAACTTAATAATACCCGAAAGGTAGAGAATAAGCTGCCCGGATATATTATATCGGA
>WTAK01000436.1 GCA_013139625.1 Candidatus Delongbacteria bacterium
TGGAGTTGGGATAATTCTGAAATAAATATTTTGTTGGAAGAAGCTAATCGAAAACTTGGAGAAATAAACGCATTCTCTTATTTTGTACCTAATATTGATCTGTTTATTAAAATGCATATAGTTAAAGAGGCAAATACTTCAAGTAAAATTGAAGGAACTAAAACTGAAATCAATGAAGCTGTGATGAAGGAAGAAGAGATATCTCCAGAAAAGAGAGATGATTGGCAAGAAGTAAATCAATATATTGAAGCAACAAATAATGCAATTGTATTGCTTGAGAAACTTCCATTATCTAACCGCTTAATCAAGGAAGTTCATAAAATCTTGCTAAATACCGGAAGAGGTGAGAAAAAAACTCCGGGTAAATTCAGGAAAAGTCAGAATTGGATTGGCGGTAGAAACTTGTCTGAAGCTAGTTATGTACCACCTCATGAAAAAAATATTGGTAATTTACTGAGTGATCTCGAAAAATTTATGAATAATGATGGTAATAAAATTCCACATTTAATTAAACTAGCTTTAATTCATTATCAATTTGAAACGATCCATCCTTTCTTGGATGGTAACGGTAGAGTTGGTAGATTATTGACCACTTTATACCTTATAGAGAAAAAAATATTAATGAGACCTGTGTTGTATTTATCAAACTATCTTGAAAAAAATCGGGAAAAGTATTATTTATATTTAAGTGAAGCTAGAACTGAAGATAATATAATTCAATGGATCAAATTCTTTCTGAAAGGCATTATTGATACATCCGAAAATGCAAAAGATACTTTCATTAAAATAATTGAATTACAAAATGATATTAGCAATAAATTACATGAGTTTGGAAGTAGATCTGAAAAAATAGCATTGATTATTAATATGCTCTATCAGAATCCGGTATTAAGTGTCAAAGAGCTAGTGCTGTTAACAAGTATTCCTGATAAGACTATGAGGAATTTATTAAGTCTAATGCTAGATAACGATCTTGTAACTGAAATGACAGGATACGGAAGAAATAAGTTATTTGTTTTTGATAGATATTTAAGATTATTTTAGTGAGAAAGTATGAATAACGGTAGCTGGGAAAAAATATATAATGAACAGGGGATAGTTCAACATGAGATATTGAATACTGTTGTTGAAGCTATCGAATTATTTAAATCCAAGAAATATAAGTATATCTTCGATCTGGGATGTGGAACAGGTAGGAATACTGTTTATTTAGCGAGTAAAGGATTTCAGGTTTTAGCTTCAGATATTTCTAAAAAAGGTTTAGATATAACTAAAGAAGAAGTCAATAAGCATAATTTATCTGATAAAGTTACTTATGATACTCAGGATATGTTTGATATGGCTCTTCCGAATAATAACTTTGATGCTGTGCTTTGCGTATGGACTCAGGGGCATGGATTAAAACACCAAATTCAGAAAAGTATCAATGAGGTTTATAGAATTCTAAAAATGGGTGGAATGACCGTTATGGACTTTGTGACAGTTGATGACAATACTTTTGGTTTAGGTAAAAAAATAGCTCCAAATACATTTGTTGGAGGAAGACCCGGAGAAGAAGATATTCCACATTATTATGCTACCATGGATGATCTAAAAAAAATGTTCTCAAAATATAGTAATGTGAAATATATTGATAGAACTTATGAATTTAAGGATAATAATGGGAAAGAGCATATCATAGAAGCTATTGTTGTACATGCAGAGAAATAAGGAATTATAATGAAATGTTATGAAATAAAAAATTGCCCTTTTAATACTGGTAAAGTACCTAAGAATGCTAAATGTCCACCTTTTGATTTAAAGATAGGTTGTTGGGAATATGATTGGGTTGGATTTTATAATAAGATGCCTGATTGTAAAGAAAAGATAGAATGGCGTGATTCAATGATAAATAGATGCAAACAATGTAAAGTTTATCTTGCACATAAGGAAGAGATGGATAGAATTTTTGGATCATTATTGGATTGTAGAGTATCGATTTGAGCGAACTACTCCCTAACAACTAGCCACTAATCACTTAACTCCTTATAACCCAGATAGGGTTTGTCACAGCAAAATTATTTGAAGATTCACCATTTGGATAATGATAAACAGAATTAACTTCTACTCTGTAATAGCATGAAATTTTATCTTCCGAAATTTCTATTGAATCCTCAAAATCGTAGATCATACCTTTAGGAGATTCGCTATAAACGATCTTTTCAGTATTAGAATTCAGATTTCCTCTAAAAATTATAATACTCTTAATATGACCTGACATAGCAGACGATCTAACATGAAAATTAAGATCAATAGTACCTTCTCTTAAGATTATCTCATCTCCGTAAGTATATTCAGTTTCATTAACATCAACTGCATAAAATTTAATATGTGGTCCGTTTGTAATATATGAAAGCCCATTGTTCATAGCAGCAAATATATTTTCAGTTGAATTAGATTCTGCTTTGATCACAGTTCTTGCCCTTCCAAAGACCTGCTTATTCTCATTGATCAATTTAAACATAGGGAACTTGATCTGTCTGAATAAATTAAAATTACCGTGAGCATCATTTCCGCCAACGATAAATATCTTCCTGCCTGTTAGAAGCATTTCGACCCATTTGTTCTTACCGGCTTGAAAATCCTCATCAAACTCACCATTTAGGATCTGCAATAGCTTTAATTTATCATTGCTCAGGTCGACATCGTTCCAAATTCCTCTCTTTATAAGGATAGATTCTAAAAAAGGAACTTTATTTAACGGATGGGCAGCAACCAATAATGTATCTTCATCAGCAAAATCAAAGACAGTATCAATAGAATTTGTACTACTTCTATCAAACCACTTCTCGGCACTATCACCTTCTCCGAAGAAAAAATCTTTATTATTCAAAGCTAATAAATGTACATTTCGACCTTTACTATTCCTTACAGTGATCTCTTCACCTGCTATGAAGTTAATATCCTCATCAGTAAGATCAGCACAGATGTTTTTCATTTCATGGAATAGGGGAGTATCAACATCCCTTTTCAGGTAGTTGTCAGGATCATCATCAAGATCATAAGAATGATCTGTAACACCGACAAAGTTTAATCCAAGACTTTCAGAACAATCTCTGGTCATAGTTAAAGGAGCTCCGAATTCAACCTGATCTGAAGTATATTGTGAATGATAATGCATATCACCCTGTATGAATCCATCAAACACTTTCTCATCATCATCTATATATACCTTTAATTCTGTAACATCTTTATTAAAATTGTCATTGATATATGTTTTCTGCTGACCGTTTATCGTAACTTGAATTTCAGCTTCAACGTGAGCAATACCTGTTATTTCCTCGAACTCAAAATGGAAAGATCTACAATAGAATTTTTTGTTTACATCTTTCTTGATCAAATATGTTTTAGCAAAGTGAGTACCATTCTCAAAATTAAAAGAAAATCTGATTGCATGAAGCCTGATTGGATACTTATCTGCATCTTTGATTAAAATAAACAAAGGAACATTCTTACTTATGGTCTTATAAGGTAGGTCTATTAGTATTTCAGGCTCTTTTTTAAAATAAAGCGAAAATGGAAAATACTTAAAACGATAATGTATTTCGGGGTAGAGTGCGATTAGTGGTAATAATTCTAGATCCATACTAAGCTATTTTATCCTTATTAAGTTTTCCGGCTAAAAATACAGTTGATAATATAATGAAAATCATTGCTAAAGGAAAATGTTTTTGTAAAATATCAGTTTCGTATATCGTATCTATACTATTATTAAAGTTGATGAACAGGATAAACACCAAGATATTAAATAGCCTTACCGGGAACATGATCTCAAACCTTGTTTGGATCAATCCACTTATAAGAATTATCCAGAAGTTATACAATGTTATACTCAGTAACATAGCCATATGCTGCTGTTCAAAATTTACACTAAGAAGTCCAAGTGTTCCCAAATATAGAGCTAAAGAAGAAAAAAGGACTCCAAAGATCAAACCCAGAGAAAATATTACTATCGTTTTTGTCAGGATAACCTGCCTAAGTGAATAACCCATTCCTAAGAACCTTGGGAATCGCTTTTTTATCCTGTCTAAATAAAATGAAAAATCAATTAAAGGAGATATAAAAAAGAAAGCAAAGAAATAAAACGAAAGTATATTTGAATTCTTCTCAAAGAAAGAAAAAAACAGAACATACAGTATTATCATAAAGCTCAATAAAAGCTTAATTCTCACTCTTCGA
>WTAK01000066.1 GCA_013139625.1 Candidatus Delongbacteria bacterium
CTTATGCAAACAAAGATGTGATCTTAGAATGGTGTTCGCATGAATTTTATGAAGTGCAAGGAATTAAAGGCGCAGCCGGACCAGAGCATTCAATAGATACATTTTCCCGCAGAAGAGATTTTGAAGGTTATCAGATCCAAATGGCTCCGGTAAATGAAAAAACAGAGTTTGCAGATATCTTTACAGTAGATAAAATGAATTATATATATGAAAACGTTGTTGAATATGAAGAGTATTTTGATATTCCGATACCGAAAGATTCATTATTGGCTAATCCTGATGATTATCTTCCATTGTTCACTTATGCAGGTAAAATTTGGCAATTAATTCCTTTTAAGGAAAATATTTCTTATCATGAAGATCATTCTGTGGATGGTGTTTATACATACACAGCAACTCCTGATACAAGTATGATAGAACAATTTGGAGTTGTTTACAATTATAAATTTGTGTTACATAATAAAATTTATGGTAAAGAAAATTATATAGCCGTGACGGCTTCTGATCATGGAGATCCAATAACGGAAACACCTTCAATGAAATCTGATCCAACAACAAATAGTGTTTCCATTATACCGAGTAAGCTTACTTATACAACAGATGTAGTGGTATTTCCTAACCCATATAGGGATGATGTGGATTATCAGAATTTGAATTGGGAAAATACTGATGGAAATACTTGGTATGAGCAGGATAGAAGGATCATGTTCATGAACTTACCATTGAGAAGTGTGCTGAAGATCTATACTTTAGCCGGTGACTTGGTTAAGACCATTGCTCATAATGGAAATGCGCCAACAGGTACAGTTTACCAACAAGGTTTATATGGAGCATACTGGAATTTTATTTCAGAAAATAATCAGGCTGCAGTATCTGGAATATATCTTTTCAGTGTTCAGGATGTAGATAGTGATTATGAATTTGTTGGGAAATTTGTAATAATAAAATAATCCGTAGGGAACGGTTTGAAACCGTTCCCTGCAAAAACGAAATCACAAATTTATCATTTCCTTAAACCGATTTCCTCGTTCTTCGAAATTTTTAAATGAATTGTAGCTGGAAGAAGCAGGGGATAGTAAGCAAATTGAATCTCTAGGTGTATATTTAAAAATGAACCCCTTCATAGAATCGAAATCATTAGCAAAGAAACATTTTATAGGCCAGCCTTCCTTTTCAATAGTAGTATAAGGAGTAAAATTATCAACTTTAAGTTCAAAGCCGGCTTGAAGTAATTCTTCAAAGATCATTATACCTGTCTCAGGTAAAAAGAATATATTCCTAACTTTTGATTGCTCGATCTCTTCAGCTAACTCAGTAAAAGTAATTTCTTTTCCTCTGAAAAAACCTCCGAGTATTAAAGATCCAATTTCGTTGTTAAAAGTTCTTAATGCAGCTATAGTTGTCTGAGGAATAGTCGAAATAGAATCGTTGTAGAAATGAATATTCCTGATCTTTCCACAGTATTCAAGTCTATGTTCTAAACCTTTGAAAGAATAGATACTCTGAATAATATATTGCAGTCCACATTCTTTAAGAAAACATGCGATGGCTGCGGCTGCAATATTATTTAAATTATGGGCACCTTTCAACTTTAATTTATTCGTATTAATCTCAAAAGAGATATGTTTGTCATTCTGAGCATAAGTTATATTTGCAATTCCATCAACAATATCTATAGTAAAAGATATTTTATGAGATTTTGTTTTTATCTCGGAAAATTCTTTTTTAGGATATATGACAAGATTATTTCCGGAATTTAAAATATTCATTTTAGCTTTAGCATAGCTTTTTAAATTTTTGTAAAAATCAAGGTGTTCAGGATAAATATTAAGAAAAATAGCAATCTTAGGTCCATTCTTGATATACTGCAGCTGATGTGAAGATAATTCAAGTACTACTATTGTTTCGTTATTTATATCATGGATCAGATCAAAACACGGAACTCCGATATTTCCACCCAGAAGTGTATGCCTGCCTGAGTCTTTTAGTATCTTATGGGTCAAAGTGGCAGTAGTGCTTTTTCCCTTTGTACCTGTTATGCCGATCGTAAAGTCTCCAAACACTCTCAGAAAAATATCTGTTTGTGAAGTAATGATTTTTTCAAATTTAATCACAAACTCATCAGACAAAGGTATGCCTGGACTTTTCATAATAATATCAAAATCACCATCGATACTTTCAGGTTCTATCTCTGAGATCAATTTGACATTTTTAACTTTGAAATTCTCTGAGATATCTCTTTTATCGTAGATGGTTGTACTTTTCGGAGAGAAATTTTTAGAAATGAACTCAAATGAGGAAATTCCTTCCTTGCCGTAGCCGAGAATTAGAATATTCTTGTTGTTGAAATATTTATTTAGTTTATTAATCATTTAACTCCCTTCCAGATGAACACATGGGTCATCCTTACAGATACTCCGATTACATCTTATTTTCCAATATATTATTAAACCTTTCATTCAAAAGATTTTCTCTGCTGTAGAACTTTAGCAAAATATCGAAATCTTTTAACATTTGATCAAACTCCGATGAATATTTCTCTGAGAATAATTTCAGCAAATAAGGTAATTCCGTATCATTATAATTCTTTA